>JAJYKN010000344.1 GCA_021788515.1 Nitrospirota bacterium
CTCGACTATGCAACCGATGCCGGGATCAATTTCATAGACACGGCCGAGATGTATCCCGTCCCCGGAAAACCCGAGACCCAGGGCAGGACCGAGGAATATATCGGGAAATGGCTGAAGAACCGGCAGCGGGACAAGCTGTTCATCGCAACCAAGGTGGCCGGACCCTCCAGGGGATTTTCATGGATCAGGGGAGGCCCGAAGGCGCTCGACCGGGAAAACATCCTCTCCGCAATCGATTCGAGCCTGAAGAGGCTCCAGACGGACTACGTGGACCTGTACCAGCTTCACTGGCCGGACAGGAACGTGCCCATGTTCGGGCAGAGCTTCTTCGATCCGAAACTCGAACACGATACCGTCCCGATTCCGGAGCAGCTCGAAGTGCTGTCGGATCTGGTGAAAGCGGGAAAGGTGCGCCATATCGGCCTCAGCAACGAAACCCCGTGGGGACTTTGCGAGTTTCTGAAGATTTCGGAAAAACACGGCCTTCCCAGGGTGGTTTCGATCCAGAACGCATACAACCCCATCAACCGGGTATTCGAATACGGACTCTCCGAAATCAGCCACAGGGAGAACATCGGGCTGCTCGCCTACAGTCCCCTCGGATTCGGCATGCTTACGGGGAAATACGGCAAGGGCGGAACGGGCCGCCTCACGCTTTTTCCCCAGTTCGGCCAGCGCTACCACAAACAGAACGTGATTGAAGCGGTATCAGGCTACTGCGATCTTGCGAAAAAGCTCAGCATTTCTCCCGCGCAGCTTTCGCTCGCCTTCGTCAGGAGCCGCCGGTTCGTGACATCCACCATCATCGGCGCAACTTCGATGGATCAATTGAAGGAGAACATCGGCAGCCTGGAAGTCGAGCTCGACGAGGACGCACTCAAGGCAATCGATTCCATCCATTCCCGCTACCCCAATCCCGCGCCCTGATTTCTCGGTTCCCGGGACGTTAACGTTTTTGCATCCGTTCATGCCAATAATTGGGTTCCCGAGAATGATGCGCTATCGCGAAAATCACAATTCCATCGGACTCCGGTCGATAAACGACAAAAAACGGAAATCGTTTGACGATGATTTTGCGCGTATTTGAAGCTGAAACAGACCCCATCAAGGGAAAAACAAGTGCGCGCCGGACCGCCGCTTCGACTTCGGCCACGAATTCAGCGCCGAGTCCGCTTTGCCGCTCCGTATAATAACGAACTTCAGCCAGGAACTCCTCGCGGGCTTCGTCGACAAATCTCGCCCGTTTCACCGAGATAAGCGCCGCGCCTCGGCGAAGACATCTTCAGCGGGAAAGACCGGACTCTCGCCCCTGTCAAAAGCGGCAACCCTCAGCGCGATTTCCCGATTCCAGGCATCGTCAATTTCTGCGCGCTCCTGGCCTTGCAGCGATTCGAGAAGCAATTCAGCCAGCCGCGCCCGGTCGTCGGCGGACAACTGACGTGCTTGTTGTTCAACGTTTTCCAGAGATACGGACATGCTGCCTCCTGTGAATCTGATACAGCGATTGTAGCGTACTTCGATTATGTCAGAGGGTTTAACATCGTTCCAAACCTCATCGTCCGGATTATCCCAGACGTGGATCATCACCTGTTCCTGCGCACGTATCAGGTCGGTCATCTCGGCGCGGTCCGCTGTCTTGCTGATCAGGTATTCGTAAAATGCAGCGCTTCCAACGCCAAAGGCTCATGCAACGGTTTGACAGCTTCGTAAATTTGCTCGGCGATTGTCATTGATGCGCACCTTCCCAAAAACTCGATAAAACATGATTCCGGATCAGACGCCATGCATTCGCGCAAGCATCCAGTCGTATCAGAGCGCAAAATCGGATGGCTACTTCCGCATAATAACGGGCTCATTCTTTCCGCATCGCATTTACGGAAAACCGCGATTTACTTGAAGAGAAATGCGGGGCCGGTAGCGGACATGTACCGGCCCCTGTTCTGTTACATATAGCTCTCGATCGGCGGACAGGAGCAGACCAGATTTTTGTCGCCGTACACGTTGTCGACGCGCCCGACGGCAGGCCAGAACTTGTTCTCGCGCACCCAGGGCAGCGGATACGCCGCCTTCTCTCTGGAATAGGGGCGGCTCCAGTCGCTTGAGACCACCGCCTTCGCGGTATGCGGCGCATGTTTGACTACGTTGTCCTTCTTGTCCGCGCGGCCTGAAATAATCTCGTCGATCTCGCCCCTTATGCTGATCATGGCTTCGCAGAAGCGGTCCAGCTCGGCTTTGGACTCGCTCTCGGTCGGCTCGACCATCAGGGTGTCCACCACCGGGAATGAAGTGGTCGGCGCATGGAAACCGTAATCCATCAGACGCTTGGCGATGTCCGCCACTTCCACTCCCGCATCGCGCTTGAACTCGCTGCAGTTCAGGATCATTTCGTGCGCACAGCGGCCGTTTTCCCCGACATACAATGTCGAATAATGATCCTTCAGCATTTCCTTGATGTAGTTGGCATTCAGGATCGCCATTTTGGTCGCATCCGCAAGCCCCGCACCGCCCATCATCCTGATGTACCCGTAGGAAACCAGCAGGATCAGCGCGCTGCCGTAAGGCGCGGCGGAAACCGCATGAATGCCCTGTTCGCCGCCCGTCCTGACCACCGGATGCGAGGGCAGGAAGGACACCAGATGCTCGGCCACGCCGATCGGGCCCATGCCGGGTCCGCCGCCGCCGTGCGGGATGGCGAAAGTCTTGTGCAAATTGAGGTGGCATACGTCCGCCCCGATGTTGCCCGGGCTCGTGAGGCCGACCTGGGCGTTCATGTTCGCTCCGTCCATGTAAACCTGCCCGCCGTTCTCGTGCACAATGCGGGTGATGTCCATGATGGATGCCTCGTAAACCCCGTGCGTGCTGGGATAGGTGACCATCAGGCAGGAAAGCCTGTCGCGATGCTGTTCGGCCTTCTCGCGCAAATCTGCCACGTCGATGTTGCCGTTCCTGTCGCACTTCACCACCACGATTTCCATGCCGCACATTGCAGCGCTTGCGGGATTGGTGCCGTGCGCCGAAGCAGGAATCAGCGCGACGTTGCGGCTCCCTTCGCCGCGCGAGCGATGATAGGCCTGAATCACCAAAAGGCCGGCATATTCGCCCTGCGCGCCGCTGTTGGGCTGGAAGCTCATCTGCGCAAACCCCGTGATCCTGGAGAGCGCCGTATCCAGCTCCGAAATGATCGACTGAAAGCCCGCCGCCTGCT
>JAJYKN010000345.1 GCA_021788515.1 Nitrospirota bacterium
TGGCATCACGAAGGCACTCGACGCCGATGGCGAGCAAACGGTCGAACCGGTCGCGGTCCTTTGCGTAGGATTCGGCAAGGGCCAAAGTCTCGCCCGACCCCTGGTGCGCGAGACCCGACCAGAGTTCGAGGATCCGGCCCCGGTCGGCCTTTTCCTGCTCCACGTCCATTTCGAGGCCCCTGCCCATGCTGCCCTGCGCAAGCGCCGCCAGAAACCAGGCATCCTCTTCCGAGAGGCCCCGTTTCCGCACGAGGGCCTGCGCAAGCGTACGGCGCGGAAGGGGCTGAAACCTGATCTCCTGGCACCGGGAACGGATGGTCGGCAGCAGGCTTTGCGGCAAAGCGGTGATCAAGAGGAGCAGCGCGTCTCCCGGCGGCTCCTCCAGTGTTTTCAAAAAAGCATTGGACGACGCTGTGTTCATGCAATCGACGCCGTCGACGATCAGGACCTTCTTCGCTCCCTCAAAGGGCTTGAGCGCAAGGTCCGCCTGCACCTGCCTCACCTGATCGATCTTGATCTCTTCGCCGTCGGGGGCGAGCAGATGAAGGTCCGGGTGACCGCCTGTCGCGATCTTGCGGCACGACGGGCATGCTCCGCACCCGCCCTCGGGCCCGGCGTTTTGGCAGTTCACCGCGGCAGCAAGCGCGAGCGCCGTCATCTTCTTTCCGATCCCTGCATCGCCGGAAAAGAGATAGGCATGCGCAAGGGTCTTGTTCGCCAGGGCGCGTTTCAGAATGGTAACGGGCTTTTCATGCCCTTCTATCGCCGCAAACGACAGATTGCTCTGCTCCAATTTGCTCATTCCTGTATGCGGAGCTCCTTCGCCACGATCTTCCGGATCTCTGCCTGGATGGCATCCATCGGACGCGACGCTTCGACGATCCGGATCCGGTCCGGTTCCGCACGAGCCAGCGTCAGGTACCCTTGCCGGACGCGCTCGTGGAATGCAATCGCCTCGTTTTCGAACCGCGCTTCCCTAGCGAGGCCGCGGCTGTTGTTCCTCCCCCGCGCCCGCTCAACGCCGGTTGCGGCGTCAATATCGAGGAGGATCGTAAGGTCGGGCCGCAGCCCCGCGCAGACGATGGTGTCCAGCCTCCGGATCAAGTCGATGTCCAGCCCGCGCCCGTACCCCTGGTAAGCAAGCGTCGCGTCGGCAAAACGGTCGCAGAGGACGACGCCTTTCTCAAGGTGCGGCATGATGATCTCTTTCAGATGCTGCGCCCTGCTCGCAGCGTACAGGAGCAGTTCCGCCGTGGGATCGAGCGTTGTGTTCGCGGGATCGAGCAGGATTTTTCTGACCTCATCGCCGATGGACGTTCCGCCCGGTTCCCGGGTGAGGACCAGCGGCATGCCGAGGGACTGCAGATACTTCGCGAGCAGGGCGATCTGCGTGGACTTGCCGGAGCCCTCGATGCCTTCGAGGGTGATGAACTTTCCCTTCATCTATTTGAGCTCCGCCGCGGCATCGCCTGTTGCTTTGAGCGAAGGATTCGAGGTGAAGAGGATTACCTGGGTTTTCGTTCCGAGCGCGCGAAGGATCTGACAGGCCGCCTGCTGCCGCGCATGATCGAAACCCGCAAGCGCGTCGTCCAAAACAAATGGCAGCCGTCGTTTGCCCACGATCGCCTCAACCAGCCCGGTCCTGAGACAGAACGTGACCAGCGCCTTCGTCCCGTGGCTCAAATCCCGATAACTGATCCGTTCGTTGTCCTTGGTATGGACAACGGGCTCTCCCTCCTGCCCCACTTCGATCCGGACATACTTGCCGTTGGTGACTGCGGAAATATTCCTCTGCGCCGCGGCCTCGACCGCGGGGATGAGCGTCTCCGTTTCGATGCCGCCTACCCGGCTCGCGACGGACAATTCGGCGAGGACCCCTCCCTGACCCGCGGCAGGCGCCGCGATGCTGACGGGCGCATCCTGTTCCGCGGCGCCGAAATCCCATGCTGTCGCGGCAGGCGATGTCCCGCCTTCCAGCCGCTCGATATCCTGCCTGATGCTGTACGTGTCGATATTATTCTGGGCAATTGCCCGTGCGGCTTGTTCCAGTTTTGCGGCCTCTTCCTGATCCCTGGCATACTCCTCGCGAAGGGTCTCGGCGGTCCCGTTCCCGAGGATGCGTTGCCGCTGTTCTTCCAGATCGGCCCGCAACGAACCGAAGTAACGAAAATTCTCGCTCCGCTCTTTGAGCTCTGCCGGGGTGGCCGCCCCTGCAGCGCGCATGTGAATGGTGACAGCGGCGCTCTCCTGCGCAAATTTTTTCTCCAGTTCGGCGATGTCCTTCTCCAGCGCTTCGATATCCTGCTTCACGATTCTCCGGTGCGCGTTCTTCCGGGAGCCGTTGTACAATGCCGCGGCCACCAGGACCAGCGCGAGAAGAAGGCCGATATAAAAATACTGACCGTATTCCGCGGTCAAGACGAACATCCCCGCCAGCAGCGAGAGTACACCGGCGGCGACACCGGAAATAAACAGCTTGTCAATCAGGATATTCGTCGCCGGGACGGAAGCATACTGCATCTGCAGCACTTCCAGCTCTTTGTTCAGATCGTCAGCTTCGGCCAGTTTCTGGCTCTGGCGCCGTTCGTGCTGGTCGAGCAACTCCAAAAGGTTCTCCGGCAGATGCTCGCACCCTTTGAGCTCGGCAAGGCTTGCTTCGATCTCGGATTTCTTTTGTTCGATCTCTTCGAGGGACGACAGTTTCTTTTTTATTTCAGCGAGGGAGAGTTTGGCCGCCTGGTAGCGGTAGTCGGCATCGGCGGCCTCCTCTGCCTTCCGGAGCATCTCGCGGAGTTCCGCGGCCTTGGCCTGGTTGGCAGCCGACGTTCTTCCGGCAGGGGCGGCCGTTCGAGCCGGCTGCAATTGAGTCACGGCCGGTACGGAAGCGGGACATCCGCCACCGTCAGCGGTCTGTTCCCGCCGCAGCAGAAAAATCCGCGCATAGTCTTCTTCGGAAACAGCTGCGGTCAGGCCGTCCATAAACTGCCGGGCCTGTTCCCAGTCTTTCTGCAGAAGACTGAATTCCTTCGACGAGCTGTTGTACTTGGAAAGGTTCACGGCGCGTTTGGAAAAATCCTGGATCACGCGGTAGTACGCCCCCTCGTCGGAACAGACCACGAGGGCGCCGCGCGAGGAATCGGGGGTATGACGCGATATAAGCGCGTTCATGGCTGA
>JAJYKN010000346.1 GCA_021788515.1 Nitrospirota bacterium
TTCCGCGTCATAAAACAGTCTCCCATGTATGTTTCGTCCCTCAGCCGACGCAGACAGCCCAAGTGCGATAAAGGCTATGTGCTCATGAAGGATGCAGACGGCAAATATACCGTCTGCCCCGCCAAAGAAGACAACAAGGACTACTTCTGCATTTGCAACGGCCTCCTGAGCTCCAGTGGATACAATTCAAATGAGGAAGAGCCGCTCTATACGGTCGGAACAAATGCTTCGCGCATCAATAAAATACTTTCCGTCAAAGCTCTTATGCATGAATTGTCCGGCCTAGGAGACTAGCAGGGTCGTCAGTGACGAAACGTACCGGGTCATGACGGAATTCTTCCGTTCTCCAAGAGACCTTTTTTCGGCAACAACTCATTCATGTTCCCTTGATTAACCGATATCAGGCGACGGCATAAATGTCTTTCCGACGTGTATAATTTTACAACAAGAAATGAGGAGAGAACCGGATGGGCCAGCTCGACAAGTTAATCGAAAGAATCCAACCAGCGCAGGAACTCCTCCTGGAATCTCAGAAAGAACCCATGATGAGATCGGCCGCCGGCCTCAAGGTCATGGTCAACCAGCAGCTTACTTCTCTCCAGATCATCGCGCTGCTTGCCGATCTCGCCCCTGCCGGCCAAAAGCAAAGCATCGGGCAGAAGAAACCTGCGGCCTTCGAATACACCCTTGGAGTCAAACGTTACACCGTAGCCTTCCTGGCCCAAGGAGAGCAGGTGCGCGCCGTTATTTCCCTCGCTGACGCAGCGGAGCCGGAACGGCTGGCTGTTGCCAGAACTAACGGAGAGGATGAGGACCTCGTCGAGGTGATCTCCTCCGAACCAGAGATGGCGCCGAAGTCGGCGGTACGTGCCGCGGGAGAACCGGAGATCAACAGCCTGCTCCGAAAAATGTTCCAGCTGGGCGCATCGGACCTTCACCTCACCGCCAACCACAAACCGCTCATGCGGCTCCATGGCGACATGCAGGAACTCCCGAACCAGACCGTCATTTCGCCGGACCGCTTGAAAAAGCTGATCTACGCGATCATGCCGCCTCATAATGCGGCGCAATTCGAGGAACTGAGCGATACCGACTACGCCCACGAGATTCCCGGCCTTGCGCGGTTCCGGGTGAACATCTTCTTGGACCGGTTCGGCATCGGGGCCGTGTTCCGACAGATTCCCATGGAGATCGTGACTGCCGAAAAGCTCGGTCTCTCCAAGGAAGTGCTTGATCTGTGCTTCTTGAGCAAGGGGCTGGTCCTGGTCACGGGGCCAACCGGCTCCGGCAAGTCCACGACGCTCTGCGCCCTCATCGACTACATCAACCGGCACCGGAAAGACCACATTATCACGATCGAAGACCCCATCGAATTCGTTCACGAGCGAAAGAGCTGCCTCATCAACCAGCGGGAGGTGCATGTTCACACCAAGACTTTCGCGAACGCACTCAGGGCTGCTTTGCGCGAAGACCCCGATATCGTATTGGTCGGCGAGATGCGCGACCTCGAGACCATTGCCATCGCCATTGAGACCGCGGAAACGGGGCATCTGGTGTTCGGTACGCTTCATACCACCACGGCGGCCTCGACGGTGGACAGGATCATAGACCAGTTTCCCGCAGACCGGCAATCCCAGATCCGAACCATGCTCGCAAGCTCTCTCAAAGGGGTTCTTTCCCAAACGCTGTGCAAAAAGATCACCAAAGGCAGAGTGGCGGCCATGGAGATCCTCTTCGTGACCAGTGCAGTCTCAAACCTCATCCGCGAGGGGAAAATTTTCCAGATACCCTCCATCATGCAAACGGCAAAAGGCCAGGGCATGGTTGTTCTGAACGATGCCTTGTTTAAGCTCGTTCTCGAAAAGCAAGTTTCTCCGGAAGAAGCTTACATCAAGGCAATCGACAAGTCGGGTTTCGTAGCCATGCTCAAATCAAAAGCAATTACGTTGAATCTCACGGGGAACATCGATATCTAGGATGTGGGGGAGAGTAACCGGATGAGCGGAAATGCCGCATTTGCAGTCCCAAAAGACCGCCAGGAGGTCACGGTCCGGCTCGAAACGGGAGCTGCACTGGAAGGCGAGATCTTCCTCGAGTATATTTCGAACGATACCTCCAACCATCAGAAGGTGACCGCATTTTTGGAAAACGACAACGCATTCTTCCCGCTGAAGGTCCACAACGGATCCACCGAGTTCATCAACAAAAAGAACGTGCAGTACGTTGAGGTGATCTTCCCCGAGAATCCTGATGTCAATTACTTTTCTTCCCTGCCCATGGTGTCCATTCCCGTCAACGCCCTGTTCGGCAACGGCGAGTCAGTCAGCGGCAACCTGATAGCTGAGGTGCCGGCGGAAAGAACCCGTCTTTCAGACTGTCTCAACCTGCAGACAAAATTCCTAAACGTGAAGACCGATAGCAAGATATGCTATATCAACAAGGATGCGTTGCAAAAGGTCGTTCACGACGGGAAAGCATAAGACTGTCCTCTCCTGCAACCTGTCAGTCCCCGTCTCCGGATCGCGATAGCTCCCCGCTATCGGCTTATTTCCCCCACACCCCCTAGTTCTTTAATAAATTTTGAACGAAACTTTTCTCTAGAGATATCTCTTTTTTCCCAATCACCAGCGCATCCCCGTGAAAGCAGGAGAGCGGCGCAACAGGACAAAAAAATCTGCCCGGAAGATGAAGTCTCCGAATTTTTCTTATTATGCTACTATATAACTAATATGAATGGAGTTCAACAGAGGCCCGATGCGGCATCTCCCCGGCCCGTGCTTCTGGTCGGCGGCAAGGGCGGTGTCGGCAAAACAACGTGCTCTGCCGCGTTAGCGGCGCAGTTCGCCGTCCGGGGCCAGAGGACGCTCATCATCACTTCGGACCTTTCTCCCTCGTTGTCCGACATTTTCGAGCGTACGATTGGAGATCGTGTCACAAAGGTGAGCAAAGACCTCGACGCGTACGAGATCAGCCAGGACGCCATTATGCATCACTGGAAAGAACGCTTCGGCCAGGACTTCTACGATATCCTGGCGCAGCTCGTCGATGTCGATGCGCTCGACAGGGAATCCCGTCACCAGCTTCTTGATTACATCGGATCAGCGCCGTCGTTGCGGGAAGAAACCATGCTTGACATCATCGTGGATATGGTGAACAGCGGAGGGTACGAAC
>JAJYKN010000347.1 GCA_021788515.1 Nitrospirota bacterium
GGGCCAGCGCCGTATACAGCGCCGTATGTTCATTGCAGTCGCCCTCGCGCGAGTTCAGGACTTCGACGGCGCTGGGAATGCTCACAACCGGTTTTTTTATGAGGGCGGTATACACCCACTCGTTCAGTTTGCGTGCTGCTTCGCGGGCATTCTTTTCTCCTGCCAGGATCTTCTTCGACTGGGCCACGATCTTCGCATCATCGCTCTGGATCAGCGCGCTGGGAAGCAGATCGCGGATGAATTTCTTTCCCGAATACGGCAGGCGGTAGGCTTGGAGAGCGTCTTCCTTATGAATTTCAATACTATTTCCCTTGAGCGATTGGCGGTCGCCGTCTAGCGAGAAACCCTGCAACGGAACGCCCTTCAGCCGTGCTTTGACATAAGTTACCTGGGAAGAGTCCTTGATCGGGTCCGAAGGAATCATGGTGAGGGTAATGATATCGACCAGGGGACCTTCTTTGCCGCGTTTCTTTGCTTCAGCCATGCTTTCCTTGAGCAGCGTATATCCCAGCGCGCTTTCTTCCTTTATCGTTTCGCCATTCTGGGTGATCCACGACGTGGTTTCCATGCCCTGGAACGATTCCTTGAGCTTATAGATCGTTTTCTCCTCCTCGCCGACCTTGATGGGCTCTTTTGATTCTACGGAAATGGTCGCTTCCTCGGTGCTCATGGTTGCGGGATTGAAAACAGGAAAGCGGTATTGTTTGCCCGTTTCCAGTCCCATAAGCAGGATGGCGGGCTTGATGTTCGGCGAGAGGTAAGGGGGACTGTTGAGAAGCATCTTCTCGGTACGAGTCTGGCCCCCGGTGGTGATGTCGAGAATCAACCTTTTGCCGAGCACGGCGCCTTTGATCTTCATAGTGGCCATGTCCGACTGCATGGTGAAATCGAAATACTTGAGTAGAAAATTCTTCGATGTGTAGCTGTTGATGATGGTCTTGACGTGTTGTACCGTTCCGAGGGCGAGGATGTCCATCTCGGTTTCCTCAATAAGGTGATATGTTTCCGCTTCGGGCAGGGTTTGCGTGTGCGCGTAGCCGATTTTATTTCCCTGCTGATAAATACCGAACCACTCATCGGTTGCGCCCACGCCTTCTTCCGTGGCCGCGTCGAGGGCGATGACCGTAGCAGGCCTGAGGTAGGTCCGTTCGATGAGAAGGCCGAGCATGACGAACCAAAAGAGGATGATGAGAGCGCTGAGGGTTTTATAACGCATGATATGTTATCCGGAACTTGTCGATTCGCGTTATGTTAACCGTAAAATTCTGTATTGTCAAACGGGTTTCCATCACGTCATCATCAAAATGGGATGATCACGGGATTAATTTATGATATGCTTAGGCTAATTTATTGCGGCAATTCAAGCAGGGTGGACCTTACTGACGGACGACCAAAAGAAGAACTGGAGCGCCGGGCCGACGAAGGGGGAAAATGATGAACCGGAACTTAGCAATGAAACCTTTCGCGTATTTGCTCATGAGTCTTGTGTTTATCTTTATCATCGGGTGCCATAAAGACACGGAACAGGACAAAATAAAAAAAATCATCGTCAATGTCCAGACGGCAGCAGAGGAAAAAGACGTTAAAACGATCATTAACAGCCTTTCGAAAACCTACAAGGACCCGCAGGGATACGACTATGACACCATTAAAGGTATGCTCCTCGGATATTTCTTCCGGCACCAGAAGATTCATGTTTACCTTACCAATATCGAAATAACTGTTCAGGATGCGGTTGCCCAGGCCGTTTTTCAGACAGTTCTGTCCGGCGGAAACAAAAGCACGTCTGTAAGCGACATCCTGCCGGAGGAACTCGGTATGTACTCATTCGAAGTATCGCTAAAAAAGGAAACCGATGAATGGAAAGTTACTTCAGCGAAATGGGAACGAGTCGGGACAGGAGAGAGCGGAGACCACTAAGTTTTTCTGCTGATTCCCGAACAGGCTTCCGACACCGTCGTACAACAATGCCTTGAAATCCCCGTTGCTTTGTGAGATAATCGCAACCTGGAATGACCTATCCGCGCATCTTAAACAATAAATTTTTCAATATCGTATGGATCCCGCTCTGGGCGGGGCTCCTTGTGCTGCCGTTTACCGGCGCCGGCAATGCAGTTCGCATTTTTGCCGTTGCTGTCGGTCTCATGCTCCTCTGGCGCCTGTCAAAACACGATGCCTTTACCTCCCTCCGCAACGCTTTCGCGGGAAAAATTTCAAAGACTTCGGCTGTAACCAGGTCCTTTACCCGGTATGCCGAGGCGCCGCTTGCCGTGGCAATTACGCTTGCCCTGTTGATCATCCTCCCAGTTTTCCTGAACGATTATTATCGCGATATCATGACCTTGACGGGCATCTACATCGTCCTCGCCCTTGGATTGAACCTCATTGTGGGGCAGGCCGGGCTTCTCAACCTGGGGTACGTGGCTTTCTACGCGATCGGCGCTTATACCTATGCCATCCTTTCCACGAAATTCGGGCTTTCGTTCTGGCCGGGCCTCGTTGCCGGTGCAGCGACAGCGGCTTTTTTTGCGGTGCTCCTGGGCTCTCCGACGTTACGACTGCGCGGCGACTATTTTGCGATCGTCACCCTGGGCCTCGGAGAGATCACCCGCATCATCCTGAACAACTGGGACAGCTTGACCGGCGGCCCCAACGGCATTTCGCAGGTGGGCAGACCGGTGCTTTTCGGTCACGTGCTGCATACGACCCTTGATTTTTACTATCTCATCCTGCTGATAGCTATCGGAACCGTGTTTGCCATGAAACGGCTTATGACGTCACGCATCGGCAGGGCCTGGATCGCCATTCGTGAGGATGAGATTGCCGCGGAAACCATGGGGATCAACACCTTCCGGCTGAAGCTGCTCGCCTTCGTGCTCGGCTCGGCGTGGGCGGGGCTGACGGGTGTTTTTTTTGCGGCAAAGATGGCGTTTGTCTCGCCGGAGAGTTTCACCTTTTTTGAGTCCGTCATGATTCTCTGCATGGTCGTTCTCGGCGGGATGGGGAGCATCCCCGGCATCATTCTCGGAGCGCTTCTCCTCATCACGCTCCCTGAAGTGTTCCGCGATTTTCAGGATTACCGAATGCTGGCCTTCGGGGTCGCGCTGGTGCTCATGATGGTGTTCAGACCGCAGGGACTGCTGGGAACGGAAAAAGGAAAA
>JAJYKN010000348.1 GCA_021788515.1 Nitrospirota bacterium
TCCTTCACTCATAAGGCCTGGCGGCCAGAGGATGCGTGTTACGGTCTTCTTCGCCGACATCGCCGGTTTTACGACCATTTCCGAAAGGAATACAGCGGAAGAGACGGCAACACTTCTGCATACGGTGCTCAATGCGTTCTCGGAGATCATCATCCGCAACCGGGGCGTGATCGATAAATATATCGGCGACTGCATCATGGCATTCTGGGGCGCGCCGGTGTGGCAGGAGGACCATGCGATCCGGGCCTGCAGGACGGCCCTCAGGATGATGGAAAAACTTCGCGCATTGCAAATCGAATGGGGGCAGAAAGGGCTCCCGAAGATCGACATCGGCATCGGCCTCTCAACGGGAAAGCTGACCTGCGGCAACATGGGGTCGTATTTGCGCTTCGACTACACGGTCATGGGCGATTCGGTGAACCTGGGTTCACGCCTCGAGGGGCTGAACAAGGAATACGGCACGCACATTATCGTGCCCAAGTACACCTACGAGGACGTGAAGGACGAATTCATCCTGCGGCAGCTCGACCGCATCAAGGTGAAAGGCAAGAAGATCCCAATCAAAATTTACGAGCTCATGGCGGACAAGAACGGCGACACACGTCTTCGCGAAGCAGCGGGCCTCTTTGAGGAGGGGCTGAACGCCTACGTGGCACGGGATTGGGACAAGGCGGAATCGCAATTCCAGAAGACCCTTGCCGTCATCCCCGGCGATAAACCGTCGCTCGTGTTCCTGGAGCGCGTCAAGGACCTCAGGACCGCAGATTTGCCCGCTGAGTGGGACGGCGTGTACGTAATGACGAAAAAGTAAAAAAGCAATCGACCGCCTCTAACCTCCACCGTAAGTATTAAAAATAAATATTGCGCGCTCACTGCGAAGGCCCTCGCGGGACTGTGCGTGCTATACTTTAACCACGGCTGGAAATACCCGCAACGGGTGAAAACAAAGCAAGGTTTAAAGGTTTGGGATGGCTGACGATCCTGCATTCTCAGCAAGGGAGGCAAACGATGGTTACCGCGTACGCGCTTATAGAAGTTCCGGCAAAACGTTCAGAGGCTGTGGTGAAATATTTAAGCACCTTTCCGGAGATCAGGGAGGCGGCCGCAGTATACGGTGATATCGACGTGGTGGCCAAAATCCAGGCCCCGAGCCAGGACGAACTTGACCGCGTGATCATGGAAGTCATCCAGGGAAACCCGGACGTAAAATCCACACGGACGCTCGTGGTCATAGAAAAAATTCACTGGGAAACATAAGAGAGAAGAGTGCTGCGGCTTTGCATCTTACCGTTCAAACAGTCCGTTCCCGAGGGGAGGGTTGAGCTGGTAGACTTGAATGACCGTTTCCCCTACCTTCCGGCCGTCCGCGAAGTTGACAATTTTGAAGGGCAGCGGCATCTTGTCGACGTACCGAAAATCCTCGAATTCCGACGACAGCTCTGAGGAAGCGCCGTTCATCGTAAACAGTGCGGAATCCTTCACGATCAGATACCGTTTCAAGTCGACATAGATTTTGAGAGGGGGCCCCTCTTTGTCTCGAAGCCCAAGCACCGCGACCGGCGTCCCGTTCAACTCGCTCCTGCCCTCATCGGTTATCTTAAAGTGCCCCTTCAGAAGCTGGTACGGCATCGTCAATTCCTTGAACTGATAAACCATGGCAAGGTGACGGGCCCCGCGGACTTCGATGAGGGGAAACCCGTTCGCTTTATAGTAGCTCCTGTGCCTGTTCAGCACCCTGAGTTCGAGAAAACCATGGGACTCCGTCTCCACGCGCAGTTTTCTGTTTCGCTTCAGATAGCTGACATATTTTGCCTTGCCGCGGTACAACTCCGGCGCTTCGACCGCACCCTCCGCGGAAAGCGAAGCGAAACCCGCGACGACTTGCGGCCCGCCGTAAGCGTCGATGATTTTCCCCACCAGCTCCTGGATCTGGCCCTGACCGATGCCGACAGGTTCCTTTTTTGCGGCCTTGTCTTGACATCCTGCAACAGCAAGGAGGGAGGCGAAAAACAGCACAGTGATACCCATATAGCGCAAGCGCGGAATAATCATCGTCGTTCCTTTTTCGTTGTTTAGCAGACTGTTGAAAAAGTGTTCCGAGTGGTTCGACAAGCTCACCACGAACGGATAAAGGTCAATCGTTTTAATGCTCCCTCGTTCGTCCTGAGTGCTCTGCTGAGCTTGCCGAAGCACTGTCGAAGGATGAATGGAGGATTTTTCAATAGCCTGTTAGTGACAGGCGCCCCTGTTCGAGCAACAGCTGATGTTTTGCATCACCACAGGCCAGGCCTCCCGGGCCTGGCAAGGCTGCGTCCGTTGCTAGATCTTTACGACGTGGGCCGCTTTAGGGCCCTTCGGGCTGTCGACGACTTCAAACGTTACCTCGTCTCCTTCAGCAAGGGTTTTGAAGCCTTCACTCTCGATCTCGCTGAAGTGCACAAATACGTCTCCGCCCTCTTCCTTTTCAATGAACCCGAAGCCCTTGGCCTCATTGAACCATTTCACTTTTCCCCGTGATGCCATGTACAACACCTCCTTCGTGGAGTTGAAATCCGGGAAGCCCCCATAAAAAAGCCGCGAAGCTAAAAGTCTCCGCGGCGCTTCATACTGCAAAAAACTTCCGAACTTCTGATAATATTTTCCCATTCTCCTGGCAAGATGTCAAGCGGGATTGTCGGTTCGACCTGAAAACCCTTACTTCCCGTCCCCTCTTCTGATATAATGAAAGCACGCTCATCTGCCACCGAAATTCCAGTGAAACGCCAGGTGCTTACTCTATGTCGAATGATAAAACCGCAGCAGCCCACAAAACCGTCTATCTGAAGGACTACCGCAAACCGGACTATCTCATCGAGACCGTGAACCTCGAGTTCGATCTCGACGAGATGCGGACCCGCGTCAAATCCCTCATGACCGTCGTGTGCAATCATGACAAGTGCGAGGGCATCCATCCCTTCGTGCTGAACGGCAGAGATCTCATGCTCAAAGCCGTCCGGCTCGACGGAACAGCGCTCCGCGATCAGGATTACAGGCTCGATGCCGCGTCGCTCACGATCCTTCCCGTGCCTGACCGGTTCACGCTCGAAATCGAGACCGAGATCAACCCCAAGGACAATACGGAGCTTTCCGGACTCTACCTCTCGGGCGGAAATTTCTGCACC
>JAJYKN010000349.1 GCA_021788515.1 Nitrospirota bacterium
GGTTACGACAACGATTTTCGGCCGGGTGCGGCTGACAAATTCCCCGGTGCTCGAACTTTTGCTTCCGTGGTGCGGAACTTTGAGCAGATCGCAGGAAAGATCCTGGCCCGATTCGATCAATCCGTCTTCCGCTTCTTTTCCGATATCTCCCGCAAAGAGAAATACGCTGTCCCGTTCCGCCATCCGGAGGACCAGGGAGCTGTTGTTCTCAGCGTCATAGGCTTTCTTTGTTCGGGGCCTGAATGCGGGGGAAGGGTGCAGTATCCGCAGCTCGGCGTCGCCCAGCAGGACCGGCGGATCGCCTGCTGAAACGATTCTGCGAAGGATCTTTTTTCCCGCGACGAGCTTCAAGAACTGCGCATACCCCGATACCTCGCTGCCTTGTCCTCCGGTCCAGACTTCTTTGACAAAAAACTTCTTCAGAAGGTACAACAGGCCGTTCATGTGGTCGGGATGAGGATGAGTAAGGATGACGAGGTCCAGGCTGTACACTCCGCGGTTCCAGAGATACGGGGCGAGCACGCGCCGTCCGACATCGAACTTGTTGTCCCGGGTGCCGCCCCCGTCGATCAGGATCTTCTTGCCGGAAGCGAGCTCCACCAGCGCGCAGTCTCCCTGCCCCACGTCGGGAAAGGCGATTTCCGTCCGTTCCTTCGGCAGAAAAGCGAGTGCTGAAGAAAGAACAAGAACGCCTCCCGCGATTGCCATTCCCGCCACTGAAGTCTTCGATATCCTGGAGCTCTGTTCGAGCGGCTTATGCGCAAAGAGCAGCCGTGCCCTGATAAATGCGAACAGCGATACAAGAAAGAGCGCGGCAGCGAGCAGCCACGGTATTGTCGGCGCCGGGGGATGAAATTCGGCAAAAGGAAGGTTGGCGAAAAAATTCACCACGGCTATAAAAGCGTCGGCCACGGCCTGGTTTGCGCCTGCGAGCGGCAGATGATGGGTCACGAGAGACAGTATGCCCGAGAAGAGCCCCAGAGGCACGACGACCATGCCCGCAAAAGGAACCACGATCAGGTTCGAGAGGACGCCGGCAAAGGAGATCTGGTTAAAGTAGTGAGCGACGAGGGGCGCCGTGGCCAGGCTGGTGGCAAAAGAAATGACGATGAGGAGCACGGCGTCGTTCCTGAACCGCTCCCACCTTCTTTCGGCCTTGATCCCGAGTTCATTCCAGAGCGCGACAACGGCGCCGATGACCAGCACGGAGAGATAGGAGAGCTCGAATGAAATATCGAAGAGGGCCTGCGGATGCACGGTCAAGATGAGGAGGGCCGCGATGGCCAGGGAATGCATGAGCGCGTTGTCCCGGTCCAGGATGAGCGCGGCAAGCCCCGCCGAAATCATGACGAGGGAGCGGACCGTGGCAACCTGCCCGCCGGCGAGCAGCGTGTAAAAAATCAGGAGCGGCAACGTAAGCCAGGCAGCGATCTTTTTCGGGTCCACAAAGAGCGTCAAGCGATGATAAAACCGGTCCGGCAGGAGGAACATCAGCCAGCGGATCATGCCGAAGCAGAGGAGGGCGGCCATGCCGAGGTGCGATCCGGAGATGGAGATGATATGCGTGACGCCGGCTGCCATGAATTGGTCGCGCATCTCGTCCGTGAGGCCGCCCTCTTCGCCCAAAACCATTGCCTGCAGAATCGCCGAGCCGGGGCCGGTGGTGGAGGCGAGAAACGCCTGCCGTATCCGTTCCCGTTGGTCCTGCACAGCCCGGAAGATCCCCGTCCCGCGGCGGAGGATCTCGATGTTGCCCGCTCCTCGTACACTCAGGGTGTACGAAATGCCGCTTTGGGCCAAATAACCGGGATAATCAAAACCGCCGGGGTTTACGGAGCCGCGCGGCTTGTAGACCTTGCCGCTGATCCGGACCCTATCTCCGTATCCGACGGCCGTGAGCGGTTCGCGGACGTTCACGAGGATCTTGCCGCTGATTGCGGTGTTGTCTATTTCGAGCACGGTCAGTTGGAATGCGGTCCTGTCCAGGTTGCGGTCGAGAGGGGAACTGACCGTGCCGATGACGAGATGGGCCGCTTTATCAGGAGAAACAAAACGGGAATAATGGTCGGAAGGAACCCAGGCTGCGGAAACGATGTATGCTGCCATGCCGACAACGAGGGGAATGGCGATACCTGCGAATTGGTTAAAACGAATTTTATCAAACCAGAGGAAGCTCCCCGCTGTCACGATGCCGAGCGAGAGAAAGGCGATCATGGAAAAAGGAAAGTAGAGGAACCCGTGCCCGAGCAGCAGGCCGGCAGTATATGCCAGGGTGAGAGAGAGGATGGGTTTCTGCATAGAGAGTCTGAAATGCGAGGGGCGGAGTAAGGCACCGCACGCCCGTTTTTATTCGTATCACAAACCGTGCACTACGCATCGCGGGCAGCGGACCCTTAGGCCAGTTTTTTCTTGATGATCCCGGCAAGATCGTCTGCCAACGCTTTTATCTCGTTCTGGTTTTCTCCCTCGATCATAACGCGGACCTTGGGCTCGGTGCCCGAGTAGCGGACGAGGAGGCGTCCGGTGCCGTCAAGTTTTTTCTCGATCTCGGCCATGCGCTTTGCCACTTCCGGGATCGACGCAAGGTCCTTTCGCTCCTTCACCTTCACGTTCACGAGGACCTGGGGATAGGACTTCATGCACGTTGCGAGCCCGGACAGGCGCTTGCCGGTCTGCTTCATGATGGCAAGGACCTGGAGCGCGGAGACGAGCCCGTCGCCGGTCGTGTTGTTGTCCAGGAAAATGATGTGGCCCGATTGCTCGCCGCCGAGATTGTAGCCGCCTTTGATCATCATTTCCATGACGTACCGGTCGCCGACCGCGGCGCGCAGGAGCGTGCCGCCGGCATTCTTCATTGCCAGTTCCAGGCCGAGGTTGCTCATGACCGTGGCGACGAGCGTATTCTGCCTGAGCCTTCCCTCTTTCATCATCTGGAGCGCGCAGATGGCCATGACCGCGTCGCCGTCGATCACGTTGCCCTGTTCATCGCAGAGGATCATCCGGTCGGCATCTCCGTCAAAAGCGATCCCGAGGTGGGCCTTGTTTGCGGCCACGGCGCGGGAGATGACTTCGGGATGGAGCGAGCCGCAGCCCTGGTTGATATTCATGCCCGTCGGCTGGTCGTAGAGGGACAGGACGTCAGCGCCGAGTTCGGTCA
>JAJYKN010000350.1 GCA_021788515.1 Nitrospirota bacterium
GAGACTGAAGGCTGAAATATATCAATCATCAGGCAATGCCCGGATCAAGCCATTCAAGACTTTGTCCGAAGCTTAGTGATCACGAATGATTTGCTTCTAAAAACCTTTGACCTTCAGTCTATCCACCTGAGCAGCTCAGGATGCCGTAACGTCGAAATCAGACCTCGCTTGACTTCCTCATGTGCAGTATTCATCGAAGCGGCTTGAAAAAAAACATTCATGAACAAAGGGTATTCCCCGAATCCACTTTGGCCCCCGCTTCTCTCATCCTTGGCGCGACACCTGCCCGGACATTTGGTATACTTGAAGAGGCGCCAGGCAGGCGATGGATTGCCGTGGCGCGTCGAGCGCGCACTCCGGAGTGGCGAGCAACAGCGTTAAAACGGGTTTTCTCCAACTATGCAAAAAAAGCCAGAGCAGAGCGGGGAACGCAGTCCTCTCGATATCGAGCTGAGCGAAAGCAGGAAATTTCTGCAGACGATCATCGATACGGAGCCGGAATGCGTGAAACTGTTGAATGCCGACGGCGGCCTGATCATGATGAACCGCGCCGGGCTGGACATGATCCAGGTCGATTCCCTCGATCAGGTCAAAGGCACCTTGATGCGGTCCCTGATCTCTCCGGAATACCGGCGGGCCTTCGTGAAGCTGACTGACGACGTCTTTCAAGGAAAATCGGGAACGCTCACCTTTGAGATGATGGGCGTCAAGGGAAGGCGGCTGTGGCTCGAAACACACGCAGTTCCTCTCCGCAACGATAACGACGAGATCATCGCCCTCCTCGGAATCACCCGCGACGTCACGGAACGGAAAAAGTCGGAGGACGCGCTCAAGAAAGAGCGCGATTTTATTGCCGCGGTGCTCAACACCGTGGGGGCAATGGTCCTGGTACTCGACCGGAGGGGGAGGATCATCCGCTTCAACCGGACCTGTGAAAAGGTCTGCGGCTACTTCTTTGAAGAGGTGCGGGACCGGTACGTCTGGGACTTCCTCATTTCGCCCGAAGAGGTCGAGGGCGTCAAAAAAATTTTCAGCAATCTGACCGCCGGCATGTTTCCGAGCACGTACGAAAACTACTGGGTTGCGAAGGACGGGACACGGAAGCTGATCTCCTGGTCCAACACGGCCCTGCTCGATGCCGACGGGGCGGTCGAATACGTCATCCCTACGGGCATAGACATTACGGAGCATCGAAAAGCGGAGAATGCGCTGAAACAGGAAAAGAAATTCTCCGATACGATCATCGACAGCCTGCCCGGAATGTTCTACATCTGCGACCAGGAAGGCAGGCTGATCCGCTGGAACAACAATGAAAAGACGGTTACCGGCTACTCCGTCGAGGAGCTGTCGCGCATGAACGTGCTTGAGCTCTTCGGGGAAGACCGGGCGCTGATTGCGAACAAAATGCAGGAGGTCCTCGGCAAGGGCAGGGCCTCCGCGGAAGCGCGGATTGTTACGAAGAGCGGCACGCACATGCCCTTCCTGTTGACGGGCTTCCGGATGGTCCTGCAGGAAAAAAAATATATCGTAGGCGTCGCCATCGATATCTCAGCACGGAAGAAGCTGGAAGAGCAGCTTCGCCAGTCGCAAAAGATGGAAAGCATCGGCACCCTGGCGGGCGGGATCGCCCATGATTTCAACAATATTCTTACGGCGATCATCGGATACGGGAGTCTGCTGCAGCTGAAGATGCAGAGCGATGACCCCCTGAAGCACAATGTGGAGCAGATCCTTGCCTCGGCAAACCGGGCAGCCAGTCTGACCCAGGGTCTTTTGGCGTACAGCAGAAAACAGCTTTTGAACCCCCGGTCGATCGACGTGAATGAAATCATCAGAAAAGTGGAGCAGCTTCTCGCGCGCCTTATCGGTGAGGACGTGGAAATGAAGACCATGCTGGCGGACGAGCAACTATTCGTACTCGCGGACCCCGGCCAGATCGAGCAGGTGCTGATGAATCTTGGAGCCAACGCCCGCGACGCGATGCCTGACGGCGGAAAACTGTACATCGAAACGGAGCTTGCCGAGATGGACGAAGAAGCGGCGCGCGCACACGACGTCCGGGAACCCGGTTTGTACGCGCTCATTGCCGTGACGGACTCGGGCATGGGCATGGATGAAAAGACGAGGGAGCGGATCTTCGAGCCGTTTTTCACGACCAAAGAGGTGGGAAAGGGCACGGGGCTCGGACTTGCCATGGTGTACGGCATCATCAAGCAGCACGAAGGCTCCGTCCAGGTGTACAGCGAAGAGGGAAGAGGAGCGACCTTCAAGATCTATCTGCCCGTCGTACCGGCGACGACGGAGGCGGCGCGCCGGGTGGAGCTTTCCCCGATCGCGGGGGGCGCGGAGACGCTGCTCGTTGCGGAAGACGATGAGGCGGTAAGGACCCTGACGAGCGACATACTCGAACAATTCGGCTACACCGTGATTCAGGCGGAGGACGGCGAGGACGCGGTCAACAAGTTCATGGCGAACCGGGACAAGGTCCGGCTGCTCTTGTTGGACGTCATCATGCCGAAGAAAAACGGGAAAGAAGTCTACGACAAAATCCGGATTTTTAATCCTGCTGTCAAGGCGCTCTTCGTGAGCGGCTACACCGCCGATATCATCCACCAAAAGGGCCTGCTTGACAAGGGCCTGCATTTTATCCTGAAGCCGGTCCCCATGAACGATCTCCTGCGAAAAGTGAGATCGATTCTCGATGAGCCCGCGTAGGCTGCGGATACCCCTGCCGCCTCCCTCTCCCGCCTGGATGTTTTGTTTTAGCAGCAAATAGCTGCTTCATCCGCGTCCAACTGCCGTTTTCAGGATGAATTATTTTGCGAAGAGCAGGGAAGCATAGTATAATCCGACCATGGCCACGAAACTGACGGACAAGGTTGATATGCTGCTTGCGGCTGAGCGCGGGACGATTTATAAACCCGGAGGCGCGGACATTGCCGTCGCCCTCGCGTACCCGAACACCTACCACGTCGGCATGTCGAACCTCGGCGTGCACCAGATCTATGCCATCCTGAACAAGCGCACGGATACGCTTTGCGAACGAACGTTTCTGCCCGATGAACAGGACCGCGAAGAATATGCAGCAACCGGAACGAAGCTCTTTTGCATGGAGAGCAAGCGGTCGGTAAGGGAATTCA
>JAJYKN010000004.1:0-8297 GCA_021788515.1 Nitrospirota bacterium
GAATACCGACCACGGTAGAGTGATCCGGCACGTCCTGAAGTACCACCGAATTTGCACCAATCTTAACATAATCACCGATTTTTATGGGACCAAGCACTTTCGCGCCGGCGCCTACGACTACATGGTTGCCGAGCGTTGGATGACGCTTTCCTCGCTGTTTGCCCGTCCCCCCGAGCGTAGTGCCCTGGAAAAGAGTTACATTATCGCCGATTTCCGTGGTCTCGCCGATAACGACTCCCATGCCGTGATCGATAAATAATCCTGAGCCGATGGTCGCTCCGGGATGGATTTCAATACCTGTAATAAACCGCGCAAACTGGGACAGTGCCCGGGGGATGAAGGGAACACGCTTTTTCCACAGCCAATGTGCGAACCGGTAAAACAGGAGCGCATGAAACCCTGCATAGGTGAGTGCAACTTCAAGCCTGCTCGTTGCAGCGGGATCCATGGAGAGCGCCGCGCGAAAATCTCTTTTAATCTTACGAAAGGTATCGATCATGGTTCAATTTCGGATTGCCGGTTTTGGATGGGAGATTGAATTCAGGATTTGGTCTCGGTTTCCAATCTGCAATCTATAATTTAAAATCCGCAATCTGGTTTCCCTCACTCCCTGAGCCATCCCGGAGGAATTCCCGCCTTGCGCGCTTCGTCCGGGATCACGACCTCTATCTGGTTTCGGGTATTATCGATTTCCTGCTGCACCTGCTTCATCTCCTGCTCAATCCGAGCCGCTTCTACCCGATCTTCCAGATGTCCGCCTGCAACGCCTCCCCAACTCCCCAGCAGTTCAGTACGTTTTTGATCGAGATCCCGGTAATGCCCCTCCAGCCGGACAAGGTCCTGCTTGGCCGAGTTTATGCGTCCCTGCCAGTATGCCTTCTGCTCAGTTTCCCTCTCCTCTTCGCCGGAATAGCCCGTGCTGGGAGAAATCTCCTGTTCCCCCGTTTCGTTTTCTTCGCCTGCCGGTGCTTCCACTCGCCGTGCCGAGGAACGGTACCGTTCCGGGACCTTCTCCAGCCGGTCGGTGATATGCACAACGCCCTTATTGTCGGTCCATTCGTAAATCGCGTTTTTCTTCTGCTCCTGGTCCTGTGTCTGTTCCGGATTCTGCACATTCCTCTGGACATCGGTCTGAGCAAAGGCCGCAGGAATAGTCGCCAAAAAAACAGTCGCAATAAGAGTGCCCACGCGCATGGTATTACTCCACTTTTTTGATCGTACAAACCGCATATGCCGCCATGCCTTCGCTCCTGCCGGTAAAACCCAACCCTTCTGTTGTCGTCGCCTTCACGTTCACCACAGACCGGTCCGCCTTGACTGCTGCTGCAATGTTCGACACCATGGCCGGTATGTGCGGCGCCATCTTCGGTTTCTCCGCCACGATGGTCGCGTCGATGTTATTCACGCGAAATCCCGCCTCCCCGAGGAGGCGCCGCACTTCTTCGAGCAGGAACAGACTGGATATTCCCTTGTACTTGGGCGCCGTGTCGGGAAAATGCCGGCCGATGTCGCCGAGCGCCGCGGCGCCCAACAGCGCGTCGCAAATCGCGTGGAGCAGTACGTCCGCATCCGAATGGCCGAGAAGCCCCTGCTCAAACGGGATGTCCACGCCTCCGATCATGAGCTTGCGGTCCGCGACGAGGCGATGGACATCATACCCTGTGCCGATTCGCATCGTATCTCCTCTTCAGGATCTCCTCCGCGAGCAGAAGGTCTTCAGGCGTCGTAATCTTGATATTTTCGTAACTCCCCATGATCACCCGGACCTTGTTTCCCGTCCGTTCCACAAGCGTGGCGTCGTCAGTGCCGCGCGTATTCTGTTTGACCGCTTCCGCATACGCCTGTTTAATAATCTTAACCGGAAAGGCCTGCGGCGTTTGAATCGCCCAGAGTCTGCTCCGCTCCAGCGTATGGACCACGACGCTTTTGGCGTTCACTTCTTTGACGGTGTCCTTAAGTGGTACGCCGACGGTCACGCACTCGCCTTTTCTCGCACAGTCGACGGACTCCTTGATCATCTCGTGCGTAACAAAAGGCCGCACTCCGTCATGCACCACCACGACCGCCGTGTCCTTCTCCAGTTTGTGAAGTCCGTTTGCCACCGAATCCTGCCGTTCCTTCCCGCCCACGACGAGGGTCCTGACTTTGGTAATATGGAATCCCTCGATGATGTCCCTGAGGCAGCCTTCCATGTCTTCCTGGGAGAGAATGGGAATGATCTCGTCGATCTCCGATGCCCGTTGAAAGGCGAGGAGGGTGTGCGCCAGCATGGGCATATCACCGAGCGGAAGGAACTGCTTTGCAACGGTTCTGCCCATCCGCTTTCCCACGCCTGCCGCTGGTATGAGTGCCGTCACTTTCGACATATGCGTCTCAAGGAGAATCTCCAAACTTCCACGAACAAATCTAAAACAATATGAATGTTCGGATCACGCGCGCTTCCGCGCTTTGCCGCGGCAGATCATTTCTTATAGTTCTTCACCACGATCTTAAAGCGTTTTGACATCGGCGCTTCCATGTCTATCGCGACGCGGAGCTGGAACTGGTCTTCGCGGTCCTTGGTCACGAGATCAAAAGGGAGAACGATCTGTCCTCCCTCGACGGCCGCCTTCCCCAGGTTGACCTTCATGCCGGCGTCCACGGCCTTTTCCAACGCCGCCATTTCCGGCTTAGCCTCAGCCATGGGCGCACCGGGCATCGAGGGTTCGGCAGGGGGAATGTCCTTCATGATATCAGATGGCAGCTCCGGCCTCTTTTCGGCGTTGCCGACAATATCCGTAACGGTGAAGTTATGCCGTTCAGGGTATTTTTGCATGTCTTGAAGCACCAGCTTCGAAATGGCAGTAAAGGTTTTAAGTACCCCATCCCCAGTTTTTGCGACCGCCTCATAGGAGGGCACCATGCGCGGATTCAGTACTGCGTTCAGCTCTTCGACGGGAAGGATATCCGGCAGGTCCCGTTTGTTATACTGGATGACCATGGGGAATTCCGCCAGGTTGACGCCCTGTTCTGCAAAATTGTCACGCAGATTCGTAAGGCTTTCGAGATTTGCATCCACCATGGCGCGCTGGGAGTCAGCTACGAAAATCACGCCGTCGGCGCCCTTCAGCACAAGCTTGCGCGTGGCGTTGTAGAACACCTGCCCCGGCACCGTGTAGAGGTGGAACCGCACCTTGTAATTCTTGATCGTCCCGAGTTCCACCGGCAAAAAATCGAAGAACAACGTCCGGTCCGTCTCCGTGGCCAAAGAGATGAGTTTGCCGCGCTGCGTCGGGGCGATGCGGTGGTAAATCAAGTGAATGTTCGTCGTCTTACCACAGAGACCGGGGCCGTAATACACAATTTTTGCGTTGATTTCTCGCGTGGTGTGGTTCACTAATGCCATAATGTTATCATAATTACATAAAAAGAATGGTATGTCAATACTGCGAAATTGATAGTCAAGGGTGCGCGGAAAGTGTGTTTAACACAGTTACGTGCAGTCGTTCGTTCGCACAGGCAAGCAGCGGTGCGGTCCGTTCAAGCCCCACGGTGACGTGATTGAGGCTGAGACCGTCGAGATCGGTGATCACGCCGTCGGCTTCTTCGAGGATCAGCATGCCCGCCGCATAATCGAAAGCGCGGGACGCCGTTGCCGTCACCAGCACGCTGAGTGCGCCTGAAGCGACATAGGCGAGGTCGAGGGCCGTGGAGCCGAAGCACCGCGTGCGCCGTGCCTGCGTAAGCAGCGGCATGATGCGCGGGAGATCGGTCTTGGGTGACGGAGCTTCGTAAGCGACAACAATGATTCCCTCGGCTGCCGAGGTCCTGATCCGCGTACCGTTCTTGTACGCTCCCCGGGCGCGCACAGCCCAGAACTCGTCTCCCATGGCAAGATTGATCACATAGCCCACGACGAGGTCGGAAAGCGTGTCGCCGTTCAGGAGCGCGATCGAAGAAGAGAAAAAGGGAATCCCCGTCTTTGCGTTGTTGCTCCCGTCGATAGGGTCGACCAGCACGACCTTATTCCCGTCACCGAACCTCCTGACACCGAGCTCTTCGGAGATCAGGGTGAAGCTCTCACCTTCCTGGCGGGCCTTTTCGAGCGCCGAAATGACGATGTCTTCGGCCCACTTGTCCACGGGAAAGGTTTTGTCCCCGCCCGCCCCTTTGCCGAGCGGAATTTTTCCGCCCTCCCTGCTCAGGATCTCGGACAATCCTTCGCGCATCTTTTTCCCGATTTCTTTGAATAGATCCAACCACTGTTCATTCGTCATCATGACTCCTTGCCTGCCCGGACCCCGGTCCCTTGAAAGTAGCGCACGATCTCCGTTGCCGCCTTCTGCGACATCCCCTGGACAGCCGCAATCTCTTCGGCCGTTGCCTGTTTGATCTTTTCAACACTGCCGAAGTGCCGAAGCAGCGCTTTCTTCCTTACTTCGCCGATGCCGGCGATATCATCCAGTTCCGAATGCACAGCGCGCTTCTCGCGCAGCTTCCGGTGATAGGTGATGGCGAACCGGTGCGCCTCGTCGCGCACGCGGGCAACCAGATGTGTGGTTGCGCTCATCGGATCCAGGATGATCGGTTCTTCCACGCCGGGAAGGAATACCCGTTCAAACTCCCGCTCACTTCCCTCCTCGCCGCTCCGCGCCTTGGCAAGGCCGATTACGTCAGGCTCACGACGGATACCCTCCCCTTCAGACCCACCCTCACCTCTATCCTCTCCCTGAGGGAGAGGATTTCTTCCGATAATGCCCAATTCCCGGAGTACATCAAGCGCCGCGTTGAGCTGGCCTTTCCCTCCGTCTATCAGGATCAGGTCGGGAAACAAGCCCTCTTCCTTTGCTTTGGTATATCTTCTCCGGATCACCTCCGCCATGCTCGCGAAATCGTCCGGCCCGACCACGGTACGAATCTTGTATTTTTTATAGTTCCTTTTGTCCGGCGTATTATTCTCAAAAGACACCATGCTCGCAACGGACTCGGTGCCCTGAATGTTCGAAATATCGAAGGCCTCTATCCTGCGCGGCAGATTAACCAGCCCCAGCTCTTCCTGGAGCCGCATGAGGATCTTCTCTTTGCTCCTGCGGGATAAGAGATGCTCGCGGAGCGATTGGGCCGCGTTGTCCGAAGCCATCTGGACCAGTTCCCGCTTCCTCCCCCGCTGCGGGAACTGGACCTCGACCTTCGCGCCGCGCTTCTCCGTGAGCCAGGATTCGAACAGCGCGCGGTCCGTAACTTCGAGAGGCAACAGGACCTCGGCAGGCACGATCATATCCTTTGCATAGAACTGGTTCAAAAAGTCCGTGATCAGCTCCTCGTTCGACATGCCGCGGACATCGTCGATATAGAAATCCTTTCGGCCGAGCAAAATGCCGTTCCGGACAAAAAGCGCCTGAATGTCCGTGCAGCCCCCATCCGAAGCAAAGCCGATCACATCCTGATTTTCAAACCCCGGTGAGATTACCTTCTGCTTCTCGAACGCCCCTTCTATCTTCGCGATGCGGTCCCGCAGTTCCGCGGCCCGTTCGTACTCCATCCTCTCCGACGCTTCCTCCATGTGCTGTTTCAGCATGTTGAGCAGGTCCCGGTTCTTGCCTTCCAGGAACAGTCTCACCTGGGAAACCACCTCATGATAGGCACGGGTATCCACTTCTCCGGTGCACGGACCGATGCAGCGTCCGATCTGAAACTGGATACAGGGCCTTGCCGGCTTGTCGGCCTTGAATTCCATTTTGCAGGGAGCGATCGGGAAGGTCCGGCGTATGAGCGCCAGGGACTCCCACATGCCGCCTGCGGGAATATAGGGGCCGTAGTAGAGCGCGCCGTCCTTTTTCAAACGCCGGACAACCTCCAGACGGGGGAAAGCTGCTTTAACATCAAAACGGAGGTAGGGATAGTTCTTGTCGTCACGCAAAACTATATTGTATTTCGGACGGTGCTTCTTGATGAGGTTCGCCTCCAGAACAAGCGCCTCAAGCTCGGTGTGGGTCACCATGGTTTCGATGTCCGCGATCGAACGAACCAGCATCTCGGTCTTCTCGCCCTTGGCGCCTTTCTGAAAATAGGAGCGCACCCGGTTCCAGAGGGACAGGGCTTTGCCGATGTAGATAATGTGCCCCTTGGCGTCCTTCATCATATAAACTCCCGGCGAATCCGGGAGGTTCTGGAGTTTTTCTTCGAGGGTCATATGTCCCGTTTTCTTACAAGGCCTGGCAAAGCATCGGGCAAAGATTCAGGACTTAATTCTTAATTCTCAATTCCTAATTCCCAATTTGAAATCTACTCCACCTTTACACCCACAGCCATCTCCTGCTGCCGGAGCGACCTGATCTTGTCCCTTAGCTCCGCTGCGGTCTCGAAATCCAGTTCCTTGGCCGCGGCGCGCATCTGCTTGTCCAGTCTCGAAATAAGCGCCGGGATATCCACGGTTGACATATATTCGCCGGCCTCTTCGGCGGCTATCGGCACGGTAAAGTAATCCTGCTCGTACACGGTGCGCAGGGTCGCCTGGATGTTCTTCTTGATGGACACGGGCGTGATGTTATGCTTCTTATTATAATCCTCCTGCACGGTACGACGCCTGTTCGTCTCACTGATCGCGTTCCGCATGGAATCGGTGATCTTCTCTGCATAGAGAATGACCTCGCCGTTCACGTTCCGCGCAGCGCGGCCCATGGTCTGGATGAGCGACCTTGTGGAGCGGAGGAACCCTTCCTTGTCCGCGTCCAGGATCGCGACGAGCGATACCTCGGGAATGTCGAGGCCTTCCCGCAGAAGGTTGATGCCCACGAGCACGTCGTACTTGCCCATGCGCAGGTCGCGGATGATGTCCACCCGTTCGAGGGTATCGATATCCGAGTGAAGATAGGCGACCTTCACGTTCAATTCCTTATAATGCTCGGTCAAATCCTCGGCCATGCGCTTCGTGAGCGTGGTCACGAGCACGCGCTCGCGCGACTCGGCCCGCTTTCGTATCTCGTTCAACAGATCGTCGACCTGGCCTTTGACCGGCCTGATCGCGATCTGCGGGTCCGTAAGGCCCGTGGGCCGGATGACCTGCTCGATGATCCTGTTGCCCGATTTTTCAGTCTCATAGTCAGCCGGCGTTGCGGACACGTACACCGTCTGGTTCACCCGCTCCACGAATTCCTGGAAATTGAGCGGCCGGTTGTCGAGCGCCGAGGGCAAACGAAAACCGAACTCCACCAGCGTGGTTTTGCGTGCGCGGTCGCCGTTATACATCCCGCCGATCTGCGGGATCGTGGCGTGGGACTCGTCAACGACGAGCAGGAAATCCTTGGGAAAGTAATCCAGCAGCGTCGGAGGCGGCTCGCCCGGCGCTCTTCCCGAAAGATGGCGCGAATAGTTCTCGATGCCGTGGCAGTAGCCCATTTCCTGGATCATCTCGAGGTCGAACATGGTCCGCTGCTCTATCCGCTGCGCCTCGATAAGCTTATTCATCTTCCGGAATTGTTGGATGCGTTCGCGGAGCTCTTCATGGATGCCGTCCATGGCCGACTTCATGCGCGATTCCGGGATCACGTAATGGCTGCCCGGATAAATGGCCACCTTTTCCAGCTTCTTCAGCGGCGTGCCGAGCAGCGGGTCGAACTCTGAAATGGCGTCGATCTCGTCGCCGAAGAGCTCCACGCGGAGCGCGGTATTCTCGTAGGAAGCAGGGAAGATCTCGACCACGTCGCCGCGCACCCGGAAGGTCCCGCGCTGAAAATCAAAATCATTGCGCGTATACTGGATATCCACGAGCTTCCGAAGGATGTCGTTCCGTTCGATATGCTGCCCTTTTTCGAGAAAGAGCAGCATGCCGTGATACGCTTCCGGCGAGCCAAGGCCGTAAATGCATGAGACAGAAGACACGACGATCACGTCATTCCGCTCGAAGAGCGAATTCGTTGCCGAGTGGCGCATGCGGTCGATCTGTTCGTTGATGGACGAATCTTTTTCAATATAGGTGTCCGTCGTCGGAAGATAGGCTTCCGGCTGGTAATAGTCGTAGTACGAGACGAAGTACTCGACCGCATTTTCTGGGAAAAGCTCCTTAAACTCATTATACAGCTGGGCCGCAAGCGTCTTATTGTGCGCGATCACGAGCGTGGGTTTCTGGACCCGCTCAACGACGTTCGCGATGGTAAAGGTCTTGCCCGATCCGGTGACGCCCAGAAGCACCTGATGCTTGAGACCTTTGATGACGCCCTCTGCCAGTTTTTCGATTGCCTGGGGCTGGTCTCCTGTCGGCTTAAAGTCGGATAGGATCTTGAATTTCGTCATAAATTGATATTACTCCAGAACCGACG
>JAJYKN010000004.1:8307-15572 GCA_021788515.1 Nitrospirota bacterium
TGTCAATAAACTCAGAATAATGGCCGCCATTACGCTGTATCAAAAACGTATAATAACGATAGATTTCGAAATGATTTTAGATCAGGAATATATGGACTTTATAAAGGCTTCTTCGCGGTTGCGACAACAGAGGATATGTTCGGAGCGTGATCAGGGGTGGAGGTGACTTCATCACGAGAGCCGGAGGATTTTTGAGCAACTATTCAGTTGAAGTCATGACCTGCTCTCATGCAAAAACCAGGCGGCCTTTCGGCTCGGGGATGGAACGCCCCAGTTCCCTCGCAGTTTCAATCCATTCTCCGATAATCGTTTCCACATTTGACAACGCTTCCTGGTACGTTGCACCGTCGGCCGCGCATCCCGGCAGCTCGGGGACTTCGGCAATAAACGCCTCGTTCTCGGCGCTCCAGTAGATGATGACCTCGTATTTAATCATGAATACGCCCTCCCAATTTGTGTTTCACGATAATGTTCCGCACCTGCTTGACCTGGTACGGCTTCGCCTTTCCGCTTTTCGGTTAGATATTGATGATTTCGTCAACGCCATCCTTCACGAAAATGAAGTGACTGCCCCGGACACGCTCGGAAAAACCGAGGCCTCGAAGCGCGCTGCAAAGCTCATCGCACCCGATGTGCGCATCCGACATCCCGCTCAGGATCTTTTGCAGAATTTTCTCTTTTTGCGTCATCTTTAGTGTCCGGCGATAGCGTAATTCTATTGTACAGGAGACAAAGGAGGCGGTCAAGCCAAGAATAGGCTTAAACAGGCATTTTATACGCTGCCGGACTCACGAAAACATATTGACGCACCACCCAAGCACAGCGATAGAAATCTGATCACGCTGCGCCGAGAGGGCAAACAGTGGTTTTTTTAAACTGCTGCCCACAGGGAAGCTAAGTTGACGGCGGCACACGACCGTCGGGCGGCGGCTACGGCTATCGGAACGTGCACCACGCACGACTTGGGACAGTCTTCCCCCGCAGCTTTATCTCCCATACCTTTCTGGTTCTCGAATCAGGTATCAGGTCGTTGCTAAACTCTCCTCGTAGCAGCGCTGCCGTATGCCCTGAATGAGCAAAAGCAGGTCCGTCTCCGCCTTCAGTTTCAGGATGACCTGACCGGCATGATGGACGATCCTACCGGCGATCTGTATCAGCTTCCACCGAAACGTTGCCATCGTGTGGCGGCCCCACGAGGACGGGCAGGCAAGGCGCCGGAACCCGACAAACAGGTTGTACGCGATGACGCCGATCCGAAAATAAACTGCGTTCGCATGGCTCTGGCCGCAGGGCATCTGGGCCTGGCCGAACCCTGCTTTAAGCTCCTTGTTGTAGTTCTCCGCCTGGCCGCGCTGGTTGTGCCAGAGAAGAACATCAAGGGCGCTTCTTTCCTCAGGCAGGTTTGTGGCCACCGCGTAGTGAAAGTACTTCCCTCCATCAAAGAGGTTCTGCTGCCGCCGCTCTTCCCGCTTGACCACCAAGCGAAAGGATTGCTTGGTCTTGCCCATGCTGTGTACGGTCTCAGCAAGTTCATATCCTGCGCCCGGGAAAGCCTCTTGCCATGCGGCGTCCGGGATGCTCGCAATGAGCGTCCTGACCGCTGCATCCTGGTCCGCAGTGATGGTCCACAGAACGCCGTCTTCTTCCAACTCGTTGATCAATTCAGCCTGATAGGAGGCGCTGTCTGCGCGAAAACGGGCAATGCGTCTGCCTACGGGCATCCGCTGGACGCAATCGAGGTAAAACGCGACATGGCCCGCGCCGGGCGATTCATTACCCTCCCGAAACTCATCCAGCAGGCAGATACCGGGTTCTGCACTTGACGACACCTACCCCTATCCCTAGAACCATATCCCCGATAGAAAACTCGGGGATGACTTAAACAGTGGGAGAATACAGTCATTATCGAAGGCTTAATCGGAATTCTGGTTTGCAAATTTACAACATGCTGTACCAAGTGTCGTCAAGTGCATACCCCACTTAGAGCATATGTTGTAGCCGCAATATCCAGGTTCAGCGCATTAACGGCTTACAGCTATTTTGTTCTATAACTAAAAAATCCTTTGCCTTTCTCCCGAAAATCGGGTATGGTGTGCGACCGAATCGAACGCGGCCCCCGCTTGTCCGCTTTTCTCCCGTTCAGGCATCACACCCGCGACAGCCAGAGGCCGCACCCCTGAGCACACTCAACCTGAGGAGGAACGCCCATTGAGGAATCCTATCATCACCTTCATCGTAGTAACCGCCTTCATCACCGTTTCCGTCACGGACGGTCTGGCCACGGCGCCGATATCCAAATGCGAGGCTTCGGACAAAATCTGCAGGGAGTTCGAAACGTACAGTAATGCGCAGCAGCCCGAAAAAATTATCGCCCAATATGATCCCGGGCAACACTATTCCGACGTTTCGCTGTACTATATCGGCGACGCTTACCTGCAGCTGGCATCCAGAGACAACATCACTCCCGAGCAGGAGGAAGGCTACTACCGAAAGGCCCTTGAGGTCAAGCACTACATCGCCTACATGGGGCTTTATTTTTTCTACGCTCAAAAAGACGAGGACAAAGCACTGGGGTTTCTCCGGGAGTATGTTAAGACCAAGCCTGCGGACACGGTCCCCTATGTTATCCTCGGTGAATCAGAACTGGACAAGAAACATTATGATCTCGCCGACGCCTACTTGCGGGAGGGCAAAAAAGTGGCGCATGCCCATTCTCCCCGCGTCGACTGGCTGCTGTTCCAGGCAAACTACCTGATGAAGAATTATCCCTTTGCAGCAGAAATGTTCGAGAGTGCGGTCACCGAGGGGACCTTTGAAAAGGAGATCAAAAATATTCTGGCTGATCATCGCTTTGACGGAATCGACAAGTTGCCGGAATTCAAACGCTATCAGCGTATGATGAAACCGTAAGAAGTCAGGATTTGCCACGGAGCAGGGGATAGGCATAGGGGACGTTGTTGCACCCGTTGCGTTGCGGTTATCAGCGTCATCATGCCGCCGCCTCCGTTCGCGTAAGCGCCCGAGTGACTGTTGAGGTGCATACGCCGAGGTTCCGGATCTCGGCGTCCTCGGGAACGGGTGCTCCCGCCTTGTCCTGTTTCTGGTTGTTCACGAGCACCTGGCCGGCGAAGATGATAGCCTGGGCTTTTTCCCGGCTCTCCGCGAAGCCGCGTTCCACAAGCAGAAGATCGAGGCGGAGTTTGTTTATCTTTTTCCCGTCAGTTTTAGACATGAAGTAGCTTTCTTCCAGCCTGACTATGACCAAGAACGCTGATTTGTTTTACGCGACATCAGCTTATTCTCAAAGCCAATTTCTCATAGTTACGCAGACTGCCCAATGCAACGGGCAACAACGTCATATATGGCGTGAATTATAACAGAATGCCTTTGTTCAGTACATAAAAATGCCGAGAGAAAACGACCTGTGCCGCACACGGAAGAATGCGTGTAAGAGAAATCCCTGAACGGCTCTCTGAGCGGACACTTTTTTGTCGAGCATTGACGCAGGCAGGAAATTGGAATAGACTATACACATACGAAATCCCGGGTGACCAGGAAACTCGATCTCTTCTGCATGCGGAGGTGCCCCATATGAAAGCCGTTTTTTTTCTTCTGCCTCTCCTGGTGTTCCTGGCAGCAGGCCCCTCCGGTGAGGCGGAGTCGGCAACGATCGACTGTCCGGGAGGCATCGTCTCGAGCGGGGATTCCCGGGTGGACCTGCTCGTGAAATGCGGAGAGCCTGATGCGAAGGAGTCGCACGACGAGGAAATTATCGACAGGCTCGACGACGGTACGAGGCGCAAGCTTTACATTACGGTGGAGGAGTGGACCTACAATTTCGGACCGGCCCAGTTCATGCGCATCGTCACCCTGAAGAACGGCAAGGTCGCATCCATACGAGCGGGCAACTACGGCTACAGCAAGGAAACAAAACCGAATCCACGGGAATGCAGCGAACAGATCGTGTCCATCGGAGATTCAAAAAGCGACGTGCTCGCCAAGTGCGGCGACCCGACATGGAAAGACACAAGACAGGAAGAGTTCAAGGAAAGGCTGGATTCCGGCCTAATGCGAAACGTATTCGTGACGATTGATGAGTGGACGTATAATCTCGGGCCCAACCGGTTCGTGCGGATTTTCACGTTCAGGAACGGAAAGCTTGTTGATATCAAGCCCGGCGGATACGGATACGAGATGAAGGGGCGATAAACGGATGAAACCTTAGGCAGGATGAGGCAGATTGCAAATTGCGGATTGGCGATTGCGGATTTTGCCCCTCACCCTGCCTCTCCCCGAAGGGGAGAGGAGGTCTTCATTCCGCATTCCGCAATCCGAATTCCGCTCTACGCGTCCCTCACCCGAAGCGGGGCAACGGATGTCACTGCCTTGAGCCGGGACTTTTCCACGAATTCCTTGACCGAACGATAGATGCCGTCCGTATCGAGACCGTATTTCTGCCTCAGGATCTTCTGCGTACCGTGTTCAATGTAACTGTCAGGAAGCCCGATGCGGTGCGTTTTGATGCCAATGACGCCCCGGGCATCGAGACATTCGAGCACCGCGCTCCCGAAACCGCCCAGGATTGTGTGCTCTTCCACCGTGATCACTCTTCCCGTCCTCTTTGCCAGCGCAATGATCAGTTCCTCATCAAGGGGCTTGACGAACCGGGCGTTCACGACTGCAACGGAAATCCCATCATCTGCAAGCCGTTTTGCGGCATCGATCGACGGACAGACCATGTTGCCGATGGCGATGATCACAGCCTCGGTTCCGTCCTTGATGAGCGCGGCCTTGCCGATGGGGAGGGTCTGCAGTTCCTGGTCCATGGGGACCCCGCAGCCGACGCCTCGGGGATAGCGTATTGCCGTGGGCCCGGGGTGTTCGACAGCGGTCTTGATCATGTGCTGGAACTCGTTCTCGTCCTTGGGCGCCATGACCACGATGTTCGGCACGTGGCGAAGGTACGCCATATCGAACACGCCGTGGTGCGTGGGACCGTCTTCGCCCACGAGCCCCGCCCGATCAAGGGCCAGCGTCACCGGGAGGTTCTGGAGGCACAGGTCGTGCACCACCTGGTCATAGGCGCGCTGGGTGAAGGTGGAGTAAATAGCCGCAACGGGGTGCAGGCCTTCAACGGCAAGTCCGCAGGCGAAGGTAATTCCGTGGGACTCGGCAATGCCCACGTCGAAGAACCTGTCCGGGTAAAGTTCTGCAAACTTGTCGAGCCCCGTGCCTTCGGACATGGCCGCGGAAATGGCAACGAGCTTTTCGTTCTCTTCAGCGAGTTTGATCATGGTCTGGCCGAAGACTTCGGTATAGCTCAGGATCGATTGTTTCTTGGCCACGGCCTTTCCCGTCTTCGGGTCAAAGGGAGGCGTGCCATGATACTGGGACGGTTTGCATTCCGCGAATTCGCAGCCCTTGCCCTTTTTGGTGATCACGTGGACCAGGACCGGCCAGGTGAATTTCTTGATATTGTTGAACGTCTCGAGCAAATGGGCGATATTGTGCCCGTCGATCGGGCCGATATACTGGAACCCCAGGTCCTCGAACAGCATGCCCGGCACCATCAACCCTTTGATGGAATCCTCGGCCTTTTTTGCAAGATTGAACATGGATTCGCCGACCCGGGGAATGCCCTGCAGGAAGTTTTTTGTCTCCTTGCGCAGCCTGGTGTAGAAGTGGCCGGTCAGCATCCTGCTGAGGTAGGAGGACAGCGCCCCCACATTGGGAGAGATGGACATTTCGTTGTCGTTCAGGATCACGACGAGGTTCTTCTTGAGGTGCCCCGCCTGGTTCATGCCCTCGAAAGCAAGTCCGGCGGAGATGGAACCGTCGCCGATCACGGCGATGACGCGGTAGTCCTCGCCCTTGATGTCCCGGGCCGCTGCCATGCCGAGGGCCGCGGATATGGACGTGCTCGCGTGGCCCACGTCGAAGTGGTCGCAGGGGCTCTCGTCGCGCTTCGGAAACCCGCTGATGCCGCCGTGCTGGCGGAGCGTCGGAAACAGCGCCCTCCTGCCCGTCAGGATCTTGTGCGCGTAGGCCTGGTGCCCCACGTCCCAGACGATGCGGTCCTTCGGCGTGTCAAAGGCATAGTGCAGGGCGATGGTGAGATCGACGACGCCGAGGCTGGGAGCGAGATGGCCGCCGGTCTTCGATACCACGTCGATGATCTCCTGCCGGACCTCCTCGGCGAGCGTCGGCAGCTCGTCCTGGGGAAGGGTTCGAAGATCGTCGGCGCTGTTTACTTTGTCTAGAATCATGGGATAACCTCACTACGGGTCATGGGGCATGGGTCCGGGGTCATGGTTTTCTGATTTCCTTGACCCTTGCTACTTGCCTGCACCCAGCGCTTACGAGTGCGACCGCGCGAGTGCAGGGTGACCCTTGCCCCTGGACCCTGCATTATTTTCAATTCACTCTATTCACGATATACTTTGCCAGCTCCCGGAGCGGGTCGGCCTTGCGGTCGAACTCCCGCAGCGACTGGACCGCCTTGTCAGCGACTTCCCGCGCCCGTGTGCGCGATTCCTCCAGGCCATAGAAGCTCGGGAAGGTTTTCTTGCCTTTTTTGCTATCGCTGCCCACGTCCTTGCCGATCGTCTCCTGCGTGCCCGTAATATCCAGGATGTCGTCAGCGATCTGGAAGGCAAGGCCCACCAGTTCCCCGTAACGGGAGAGCGCGATAAACTGCCGCTTGCCCGCTTTTGCGTAGAGCGCGCCGGTCCGGACCGAGGCGCGGATGAGCGCGCCGGTCTTGTGCGTATGGATGTATTCCAGCGTGGGGAAATCAACGTCCTTGCCTTCGGATTCCATGTCCACGACCTGGCCGCCCACCATGCCGAAAACGCCCGAGGCTGTGGAGATTTCCTTGATGATCGCGACGAGCCTCTTCGCCGGGACCGCCTTCAGCCTGCGCGGGTCGGACAGCGCTTCAAAGGCCATGTTCAAAAGTCCGTCCCCTGCGAGAATGGCGACGGCTTCGCCGTACACCTTGTGGCAGGTCGGCCTGCCGCGTCGTAAATCGTCATTGTCCATGGCCGGAAGATCGTCGTGGATCAGCGAGTACGTGTGGATCAGTTCCAGCGACCCCGCAACAGGCAGGAGGTCCGCGGTCCTCGCGCCAAGTGCTTCAGCTGCTGCAATGGCCAGGATCGGCCGGACCCGCTTGCCGCCGGCAAAGAGGCTGTAGCGCATGGCCTCGTGAACGGAAGTCGGAAACAGCTTCGCGGGCGGAACGAGCTTTTCGAGCGCTTTGTCCA
>JAJYKN010000351.1 GCA_021788515.1 Nitrospirota bacterium
TAAAGACATTATGGGTGAACACACCAATTCGAAGACGTTCGATATCATTGCTTGGGCCACGGTCGTGATTATGATCATTTTGACGCTGGCGCTGGTCGTGACGTCCTTCCTGTAGTGCAAAGCACCCGTTAACGCATCTGACCCCGCGGTTCGTACGGGATCGGGTCCTTTACTCCCGCTTCCTGGAAACCCTTCAGCCGCAAAGCGCAGCTTTCACATCGGCCGCAGGCCCGTTCACTGTTCTGGTAGCAGCTCCAGGTGAGATGGAGCGGGGCGCCCAGTTCCGTTCCTTTCTTCACAATTTCCGATTTTTTCAGGTGGATGAGCGGTGTGACGATTTCAACTCGGGTTTCCGGTTTTGTTCCCATCTCAATGACCTTGTTAAAGGCCTGATAGAACGTTTCCCTGCAGTCCGGGTAACCTGAGCTGTCTTCCTCCACGGCTCCGATGAAAATCTTTTTTGCCCCGATCACTTCCGCCCATGACGTGGCGATGGAAAGCAGGTGAGCGTTCCGGAAGGGGACATAGGTGATTGGAATTGCGGATTTCGGATTTCGGATTTCGGATTGAGGATCAGACCCAGTTTCGGGAACGGGAATGCTCAAATCGGTCAGAGCGGACCCGCCGATTATCCTTAAGTGTTCAAGACTCACCGAGAGCCGCATTTCAGCGTGATAAAAATCCGCTATTTCATTAAACGATCGGAGTTCCCGGGCTTCCGTCCTTTGTCCGTAATTTACATGGAGGAAGGCAAGCCGGTAGTCCTGATGTGCAATGGCGGCGCAAACACAGCTGTCCATGCCGCCGCTTAAGAGAACAATCGCCGCATGTTTGATCATGACGGCAGTGTACCAGCATCGAGTATAAAATTCTACAGCTTTTTATTGTGATGGAAGAGAAAACAAAAACCCCTGACAGCGGGATGCTCTATCAGGGGAGCCGGGGAGGGATTAATGTGCCCCGTGAATGAGCATAGGGAGGCAGCGGGTGCAGACGACCTTCTCTTTCCCTTCATGAAAGCACGGCAGAAATACTCTTGTTTTGTCGTCGCTGCCGCAAACGAAGCATTTTATTTCCTTTTTTTCCATGTTATTCCTCCAAGGCGTTTATCTCGTCAACGATCTTATTTGCGTCCATGTTGTGCATCATCGATCCGAAGGAGATGGACTCCATGTTGATGCCCGGACAGGTGAAACAGCCGCTGCCGAAATGTTTCTGAATTATTGCTTTTGCTGCGGGGCTCATTTTTATTACGTCCCCGATTATCGTATCTTTGGTAACCTTCTTTTTTTCTGTGATCATAGTGGCCTCCTTTGTTATCATGTGCACGTACTATAGCAAAAAGGGAAGTGAGCCGCTATGACCTGCATCATATTCCCCTGTATGGTAAACTATGAGCCATATCATAGCGTTCCGGCAGCCCCTGCGCTATACTTCAACCAACATCAAATCAATCGGGAGGTAAACAACACTATGGACAGGTTCGTAAAGGGATTCATCATCATGAGCATCGTATATCTCGGCATCGCTGCCATACTCGGCATCGTCATGTTGGCAAATCATGACATGCTGGCCTTGAAGTTCGTGCATTCGCACCTGAACATGCTCGGTTGGGTATCCATGATGATCTACGGCGTCGGCTACCATATTCTTCCGAGGTTCATGGGGCGGCCGTTGTACAGCAACAAGATCGGCGAGGCCCAGTTCTATCTTGCGAACATTTCTCTCGTTGCCATGCTTCTCTTTTATACGCTGAATATGTACAGCCCGGGAGGCGCCTATCGCCTGCTGACGATCGTTTTCGGCGTTGTCCAGACAGTCGCTATATTTCTCTTTTTCTATAATATGCTGATGACGCTGCTGACAAAGGTGGAACAACCCTAAGCTCACGGCTTATGGTTCATATCTCATGGTCGCATGCCGCAGCGCTGCAGGCCATGAGCTACGAGCTAAGGTCTTCCAATCCTTCCCTGTCCTTGATGATGAACTTGCCGTCCGTGTCGGACAAAAGACCCTGCTTCTTGAACTTGCTGAAGGTCCTGATCGATGTTTCTACCGTGGTGCCGACCATGTCGGCCACGTCCTGCTTGGTCAAGCGCATATCGATCAGGAGACCGCCCTTGGTCTCTTTGCCCACCTTATTTGCCAGTTTCAGCAGGAGTGCCGCAATCCGGGCTTCCACGCGCTCGAGGGCGATGTTCTTGAGCGAGTCGTAGGAACTCTTCATCCGGTCTCCCAGTTGAAGGGCTATGCAGTACATGAGGTTCGGAAAACGGTCCACGAGGCGCATCAGGTTTTTCCGTGAAATCCTCATGATCTCCGAATCCTCCATGGCCACGGCGTTGGCGGGATAAGGAAAGTTTCTGAGCACGGCAACGCCGCCGAAGATGTCCGTCGGCGATATGATTTCCAGGATGATTTCTTTGCCGTCCTGAGAGAGCTTGGTGATCTTAACCTTGCCCTGCGAGACGATGTAGAACCATTCGGGCTGGTCGCCCTCGCAAAAAATCTCTTCTTTTTTCTTCACTGCCAGGGTTGCGAGATAAGGCTCTAGTTCCCTGAACTCATCCTCGGAAAGGTTCTTGAACAGGTCGATCTTTTTGAAATTTATCATGACAGGGCGCTTTGCCTTCCTCTCTTGTGATCAGCGTTGCGTCAGGCGCTTCCAGTAAATGAACTCCAAAACTCCCGGTTGGAGCAGGTCGGGAAGCCTCCCGACCTTCCGGTAGCCGATACTCTTGTAAAATGATTTCGCGCTCCGGTTAAAGGAGGAAACACAAAGATAAAAATGCTGCGAACGAAGCGCTGTTTTGGCCTCGGCAAAAGACATCATGGTTTTCCCGATGCCCTCTCTGCGGAAGTCCGGCGCCACAGCGATGGCGCGAAGGTATCCTCCCCTGGCAAAGACCGCCTCGGGAGTGAAAATGAGAAAACCCGCGATGCGGCCGGCGTTAATGCAGACATAGGCTTGCTTCAGGACTATATAACGCCGGAACTCAATACCCTCCTGCAACGTTTTCCAGGGTTCCGAAGCTGCGGTAATATTCTTGCAGGCCGGGATATGAGTGTGTTTCATCGGAACGATCCGTATCACGCCTGCTTCTCCTGCGATCTTTCGGCCTCTTGTT
>JAJYKN010000352.1 GCA_021788515.1 Nitrospirota bacterium
AAGAGCATTCGATTGCCGTACCTTTTCTGGTCGGTGGCATCGTGGGCTCGACTGTTGGCCTCTTATTCGCGCCAAAGCCAGGAAAAGAAATAAGAAAGCAAATCAAGGATTTGACTGAAGGCGGCAAACATAAAGTCGCGTCAGCCATTGGCAAAAGCAAAGAATTTTACACCGAGGCGGTAGCTGCCGCAAGCAGCGCCATTGATGCGGGAAAACAAGCTTATCTCCGGGAACGAGAAAAGACAGCGATAGTGCACTAACGAATATCCGATCACTCGGCCCCTTGTTCATGTTATCGGTGCTGAAGGGACATCCGCCTGCGTGCGGGTGTCCTTTTCTGTTGTAACATGTGTAGCGTGCCAAGTCGATTTGCAAAAAGTACAAGGGTATCGCTCATGAACGTCAGCTCATATTCCTTCGGCACCATAGTGATAGAGGGGAAGAAGTATACTGCCGATGTTATTATTTATCCCGATCATGTTGATCCCTCCTGGTGGAGAAAGGAAGGGCACCGGCTCCAGAGCAGCGATCTCGCAGACATTCTCGCGCTGCGGCCCGACATTCTCATTATCGGAACGGGAAAATTCGGAATGATGACCGTTCCTGAAGAAACAACCGCCTTTGTTGCCTCAAAGAACATTGAAACCCGGGTAATGAAAACAAGCCGAGCCGTTGAACTCTATAATTCCCTTCAGAACACGAGATTGGTTATTGCCGCACTCCATCTTACCTGCTGACCCATTCAGGAAAAACACTGTCCGGCCTGTTCCCGTAAAAAGAAAAAAGGCCCACGCAGAAATAGTCAGCGCGGGCCTTGCAGATTTCCTTTTTCTATTTCGAACTTCTTTTTAGAACACGCCTTTGACCTTGCCGGTCTCCACATCAACGTCCACGCGACGATAAGCCGGATCTGATGACGTTCCGGGCATAAGCGTGATGGTTCCAGCAACGGGAACGACAAAGCCCGCACCCTTATAGGTCAGAATATCCCTGATCCGGAGCCTCCACCCCTTGGGAACGCCCTTGAGGTTGGGATTATCCGTGAGCGAGAGATGGGTCTTCACCATGCAAACGCCCATCTTGGCCAGATCGGGATCTGCCTCCATTTTCTTCGCCTTGGTCTCCGCCTCAGGCGTGTAATCCACGCCATCCGCGCCGTACACTTCTTTCGCAATCAATTCAATGCGCTGCCGGAGCGGAGTGCTGAGCTCATAGAGGAATTTGAAGTCATTCTTCTCGTTGCAGGCGTCTATCACGGCATCGGCGAACTCCAGGGCGCCGTCGCCGCCCTTTTCCCAGTGGCGGGACAGGGCCACGCGCGCACCAGCTGACTCGGCAAGCCTCCGGACGGCCTTGATCTCGTTGTCCGTATCGGTGTAGAAGGCGTTGATGCACACAACGGGGTTGATGCCGGCCTTCTTCACGGTCTTGATGTGGTGGATGAGGTTCTCGCAGCCCTTCTCGACCCAGCCAACGTTCTCGCCCTTATACTCCGTGGGCATGGGCTTGCCCGGCACCGGGATCGGAGCGCCGCCGTGGCACTTGAGCGCCCGGATCGTGGCAACAACAACAGCCGCGTGAGGCTTGAGGCCCGACATGCGACACTTCAAGTTCCAGAACTTCTCGAAACCGATGTCCGCGGCAAAACCCGACTCGGTCACGACATAGTCGCCGAGTTTCAAGCCCACGCGGTCGGCGATGATGGACGACTGGCCGATGGCGATGTTTGCGAACGGCCCGGCGTGTACGAACACGGGCTGGCCCTCGATGGTCTGAAGCAGGTTCGGGTTTAAGGCCTCGACCATCCAGGCGGTCATGGCGCCGTCGACGCCGAGATCAGCCGTGGTGACCGGCGCGCCGTCCTTGCTGTAGGCGACTACGATCCTGCCCATGCGTTCGCGCATGTCCTTCAGGTCCTTGGCAACGGCCAGGATGGCCATTACTTCCGACGAAACGGCGATGGCAAACCCGGACTTCATCATGAAACCATTCGACTTGCCGCCCATGCCGATGACGATCTCGCGAAGGGACTGGGCGCAGAAGTCCATGATCCACTTCATTTCGACGTTATGCGGGTCGATATTGAGGCGTTTTAATTTTCTTTTTGCAAGCTGCTCGTCGTTGTAGTTGAACTCATGCTGCATGCGGGAGGTCAGGGCCACCATGGCCAGGTTATGGGCGTTCATGATGGCATTGATGTCGCCGGTAAGGCCGAGCGAGAACGGTGTCAGCGGAATGACCTGTGAGAGGCCGCCGCCTGCAGCCGAACCTTTGATGTTCATGGTCGGTCCGCCCGAAGGCTGCCGGATCGCCGCAATCACGTTCTTGCCGCGTTTGCCCAGGCCCTGCGTCAGACCGATGGTTGACGTTGATTTGCCTTCACCGAGCGGGGTCGGGGTGATGGCCGTCACATCGATGTACTTGCCGTCTGGCTTTCCCTCAAAGCGTTTCAGTACCTTCTTGAAGTCAACCTTAGCGATGTAGTGTCCGTGCAGCAGGAGCTCGTCGTCGTTCAGCCCCATTTTCTTTGCGATCTCGGTGATCGGCTTCATTCTCTGTTCAGAGTCTTCAGCGATTTCCCAGTCCGCGTGCTTCGTAGGATCAAGTGCCATTCCATACCTCCCTTGTCGAAAATATTGAGTTTAAACTGTTTAAGCGGTCTTTACTTAATAGCTGATCAGGAGCTTCATCAGCTTTTCGTTCATGGAGTGTACATTTTTGCTGGCAATACGCGCAATGGTCTTCATGATCTTGTACATCATGTTCGTATCGCTTTGTTCGAAAGCTTTGAAGTCCTCGGTCTTGAAGCGATACACTTCCGTATCGTCGATCGCCGTAGCGTCGGCGCCATGGGTAGGTTTGTTCTCGATCACCGAGAGCTCACCGAAAATATGATTTTCCGAGAGCAGGGCAAGTGTCTGCTTCCAGCCGTCGGCGGTCAGCATCGAGATCTCAACCTTCCCGGTCTTGACCAGGAAGATGCCTTTGGTCTGCTCCCCTGCTTTGAAGATCGGTTTCCCCTTGGCAAACTTCTCGACAGTAATCTTCTTGGCGATCGTCCCAAGCTCGGCTTCTGTCAGGTCGCTGAAGAGCAGTTGTTTCTTGAGTTCCGATGTATCGGCCAT
>JAJYKN010000353.1 GCA_021788515.1 Nitrospirota bacterium
CAGGGCTGCCATGTATTCGACGGGATAGTGGGCCTTGAGATAGGCGGTCTGGTAGGTGATGAGTGCGTAGGCCGCGCTGTGGGACTTGTTGAAGCCATACTCCGCGAATTTGGCCATGAGGTCGAAAATGGCGCCGGCCTTCTTGAGGTCGATGCCGAGCTTTTCCGCGCCTTTCAAGAAGGGCACTTTCTCTTTTGCCATGACCTCGGGGTCTTTCTTCCCCATGGCGCGGCGCAGGAGGTCCGCGCCGCCCAGGGAATAACCTGCAAGCGTGCGCGCGATCTGCATCACCTGTTCCTGGTACACAATGACGCCGTAGGTTTCCTTCAGGATCGGTTCGAGCTGCGGAAGTTCGTAGGTGATCTTGGTGGAGCCTTTCTTGCGCTTGATGAAGTCGTCCACCATGCCGCTCCCGAGCGGGCCGGGGCGGTAGAGGGCCACGAGCGCAATCAGGTCCTCGAATACGCCCGGTTTCATCTTAATGACGATGTCCCGCATGCCCGAGGATTCAAGCTGGAAGATGCCGGCTGTTTCGCCGCGGCCGAGGAGTTCGTAGGTCTTTGCGTCGTCCAGGGGGATGCGGGTGACGGAGAACGGTTCGGCATGTTCCAGGGGCGCTTTCTGCAGCCGAGCGTTGATCGTGTCCTCCGCCTTGCGGATGACCGTGAGGTTCCGGAGACCGAGAAAGTCGAACTTCACGAGGCCGATCTTCTCAACGCCCTTCATATCGAACTGGGTCGTGATCTCATCCTTCGGCGTTTTGAAGAGCGGCAAATACTCCGTGAGCGGCTCCTGGGAGATCACGACGCCCGCGGCGTGTTTCGATGCATGGCGCACCTGGCCTTCGAGCAGGAGCGCGATCTCCATGAGTTCGGCCACGCGCGAGTCTTTTTTCATGGCTTCCTTGAGCTTCGGCTCCTGCTCCAGGGACTCTTTCAGCGTGATGTTGAGCTTGTTCGGGATCAGCTTGGCGATCCGGTCGCACTCGGCGTAGGGGATATCGAGGACCCTGCCCACGTCGCGGATCACGCCCTTGGCCAGCATAGTGCCGTAGGTGATGATCTGGGTCACGTGGTCCTGGCCGTACTTCTCGGTAACGTACTTCAAAACCTCGTCCCGCCGCTCCTGGCAGAAGTCCACGTCGATATCAGGCATGCTGATGCGTTCGGGGTTCAAAAACCGCTCGAACAGCAGATTGTAAGGCAGGGGATCCAAGTCCGTGATACGGAGAGAATAGGCCACGAGGCTTCCTGCTGCGGAGCCGCGGCCGGGACCCACGGGGATGCCGTGCTCCTTGGCATACCTGATGAAGTCCGAAACGATGAGGAAGTAGCCGGCAAAGCCCATCTGGTCGATCATCTGGATCTCGAACTCAAGCCGGTCGCGATACATCTTTTTGTCGATGCTGCCTGTTCCGCGCACGGCTTCGATCTCAAGGAAACGTTCGTCGAGGCCTTTCCGGGCGAGCTCGGCCATGAAGGTTTCCCTTGTGTATCCTTCGGGGACCGGGAAATGAGGAAGATGATATTTGCCGAGATCAAGCTCGAGGTTGCACCGTTCGGCTATCTTGACGGTATTCGCGATCGCCTCGGGGACAGAGGAGAAGGCTTTCTTCATCTCCTCCGGCGTTTTCATGTAAAAAGTCTCTGAAGAAAAACGCAGCCGGTTCTCGTCTTTCACCGTTTTCCCGGTCTGGATGCACAAAAGCGCGTCGTGGGCCTTGTGGTCTTCCTTGTCCAGGTAATGGCAATCGTTCGTCGCCACCACGGGGATGCCTGTGTCCCTGGTCAGTTTCAGGATCTCGCGATTCACCTGTTCCTGCTCAGGGATGCCGTTGTCCTGCAGTTCCAGGTAGAAATTCTCCTTGCCGAAAATCCCTTCGTACTCAAGGGCGACCCGTTTCGCGTCTTCATACCGGTTCTGGATAAGCAGGGAAGGGATTTCGCCGCCGAGGCAGGCTGAAAGTCCGATAAGGCCCTCGCTGTGCTGTTTGAGGAGTTCCTTGTCGATCCTGGGCTTATAGTAGAACCCTTCGAGATAGGCCGCGGTAACGAGCTTAACGAGGTTTTTGTATCCTTGTTTTGTCCGCGACAGCAGGATGAGATGGTAGGATGCTTCCTCGTTTTGGCCCGAGGGCGCGGATTTTTCCAGCCGCGAACCCGGGGCAACATAAATTTCGCACCCGATGATGGGCTTGATGCCCGCCTTCATGGCCTTGAGATAGAAATCGAGGGCGGAGAACAGGTTCCCGTGGTCCGTGACGGCGACTGCGGGCATTTTGAGGTCAATGGCTTTTTTGATGAGTTTATCGAGCCCGATTGCACCGTCTAAGAGGCTGTATTCGGTGTGGAGATGAAGGTGGACGAAATCTGAGTGATGCATAGATTATTTTTAAAAGAATGGGCGAATCGGGGAATCGGCGAAGGGGGGAACCGGGGAAAACACACGCCGGAGCGTTGAGGTTTGTTCTCTCCCTCTCCGTTTCTCCGGATCACCGGTTCAGGATCTGCCTTTAAATTGTAGGCGGCGATCGGATTTGAACCGATGAATGAAGGTTTTGCAGACCTCTGCCTTAGCCACTTGGCTACGCCGCCCTGAAAAATAAAAAAGTTAAAAGATAAAAGTCGTATACTCAAATACCGTAACTTTTAACTTTTAACTTTCTCATGAAAAACTATGGAGCGGGTGGCGGGATTCGAACCCGTGACCTCAACCTTGGCAAGGTCGCGCTCTACCAGCTGAGCTACACCCGCTTGAAAACCGCTTTTTAACCCCTTCAAGCCCTGCAAATATAACAAAGTGATCCATCCTTGTCAACAGAAAAGTATTTTCGTATCTATTGACGGAAGGGGATGACTGTGGTACTTTAAAGTACAATCACGATGAGGTTACGGAGGTTACAAAAAGCAAATGAATACGGTTAAAACAATCGGTCTCATGGTTTTTATGACGGTACTGCTTGTCTTCGTCGGGGCCGCGCTCGGCGGCAGGAGCGGCATGGTCATGGCCTTTGCCCTTGCCTTGGTCATGAACGTCGGCTCCTACTGGTTCAGCGACAAAATCGTGCTTCGCATGTACCATGCGCAGCCGGTCACCGAGGCGGTGGCGCCTGAGCTGCACGCCA
>JAJYKN010000354.1 GCA_021788515.1 Nitrospirota bacterium
TATCCTGAGTCTGTTTCATTTTCCTCAGAGGCAGCTTCGCCTTTTCCAATGCAGGTCGTCAGACCTGCTGTATGAGATTACGTAAATGGACAGGTGTTCCAGAAGGCGTACAAAACAGATACTATGTGCGGTAGCCATCGCAGCGTTAATCAACGTGAGTGCGCTATTCAGAAATATATTAACAACAACGCTATCTATCTGATGTGAGAGAGTGTTAGCGAATACGTGCAAGTTGCCGGGTTGCCGACGCTTGAGGACCTCATACTTTTTCTTACGATCACCACCTTTTTAAACAGGCCAAACAGGAACAAATGAATCTCTTTAATACGCGGAAACTGTTCAATTCACCAGATGGTCGAGATGCCGATAGGGATTTAATGCCGGCACTTGTTTTTATTTCTTGCATTCGCATCTCTTTTGTGTTTACAAGGGTGCCGCAAAACAGCACGAGAGTATTTGAAGAGTATGACACAAGGTACGGTGAAGTGGTTTAACGACAAAAAGAGTTACGGGTTTATCCCGGTTGCAGTCAAAGCAAAGAAGCTTTTACCCAAGCGGCTCTTATCAGGCAGGAAACGCCATTTCCTGCCCCTCTGTTTTTGGCCCGGGCAAATGCTGTCTGATTCGGTCAATACGATTTGCAAACAACTTAGATGGAGTACCCTTTATGGCTATGAAAGTGGAAATCAAGGATAACAAGCTTTTCATCGAGATCGACCTGGAAGAACCAACACCATCTTCATCCGGCAAGACCCTCGTGGTGGCAAGCACGCACGGGAATACCGTCACTACGGTCCAGGTGAACGGCAAACCCGTGATCATTGGCTTGAACGCATACATCAAACGCTGATCAGGACCATTTTTCCCCAAGCCCCTCCAGACCAGCCCTTTCGAGGTCCTGCGGCGTCACAACAACACGGAACTCTTCATCTGCATTGAAGGCAAGAAACCGTGGTTCAGCAAATGACGAGATTTTTGAGGGACCATCCATCGATGATCAGCATTGCTCCCCGCCGGCCATTCTATTCAGTGAAATAGACTGCCTCGGGTTTAACGTCTTCGAGGATGCAGCGCATTTTTTGGGCAAGGGAATTTGTGTGATTGAAATGATTCGGAGCCATCAAGGGCAGGCCGGAAGGGTGTTGTGAAGGAGCCAGGACAGATCGAGGTTAAGTAGCCGTTTCGAGGAGAAATGGAAAATCAACTGCAAAACCGGGCAGTTTGTTGTACTGTACGCAATAAAAGATGATTGCCCCTGGAAGGGAGCCGGGGAAATTATCCGCCTGTTTTTTTAAATGATGTTAAATTGCCGATTTCGCGATAGAAAAAAGGAGAATTTAATATGATATGGACAGAGGGACGGATGACATAACCGCGTTTTCACACGATAGAACTTCCGTTGTTCATTTGCACCGGAAGTTATTTCTAACGCATTATTTTTCCATGGGTGCAACAAATTGAAATGAAAAAACTACTCGACGCCCTCGGGCTTGTAGACCAGGAAAATGCCGAGCCGCTTTCTTTCAGGAAACACTATATCCTGTTCTACGCCTTCATGCTGCTGGTGATGATTATCTACATGGCCCGGTTGTGGTATCTCCAGGTGCTTCGGGGACCCTACTATCGTTCCCAGTCCGAAGACAACAGCATCAGGATCGAGGACGTCGTAGCCCTGCGCGGGATAATATACGACAGAAACGGCGTGCCAATCGTCGAAAACCGGCCGGCCTTCGATCTGATGATCGTCCGCGAGCACATAAAGGACCTGAAGGCAACGGTTGAGGAGCTTGCCCGCCTGTGCAAGGTCGCCCCAGCTCAATTCTTCTCGATTATCAAAGCCGCCAAAGGTTCTCCCGAGTTCGTTCCCGTTTGCCTGGTTTCCGATCTGGACAGGGACTCTCTTGCCCGAATCGAGCCGCAGCTCATCAGGCTTCCGGGAGTTGAAATCAAGGTCGAGCCACAACGTAAGTATATCTGGAATGGAACCGCCGCGCAGCTGATCGGTTATGTGAGCCAAATCACCCAGACGCAACTCGATAGCAAAAGGTATAGCGGATATCATCCCGGCGAGGAGGTTGGTAAAGTCGGAGTTGAACATGCCTTCGAAAAGTATCTCCACGGCGACATGGGCAAAAAGGATATCGAGGTCGACGCGGTCGGAAGGAAAGTCCGCGTGCTCGCCGAGCAGCCGCCCGTTGCAGGCCGCAACATATGGCTTACTGTCGATATCGGCCTCCAGAAAACGGCGGAATCGCTGCTTGCCGGAAAATCTGGAGCTATCGTTGCGGTGGATCCGAGGGATGGTGCGGTCCTGGCCTATGCGTCAAGCCCCACTTTCGATCAGGAACAGTTCGTTACAAGGCTGACCGAAAAAGAGTGGCTTGCTCTCAGCAATAATCCCGATCATCCTCTGCTCGATCGGGTGTGCGGGGCCGCTTATCCTGCCGGGTCTACCTACAAGCCGTATGAGGCCCTTGGGGCCCTCCAGGCGGGCGTGATTACTCCGACGGCTACTTTTTTCTGTCCCGGCTACCTTTGGTTTGGCGGCCGCAAGTACCATTGCTGGCTAAAAGGCGGGCACGGCACAATTTCGGTGGAAAGGGCGTTATACGAAAGTTGCGACGTGTTCTTTTACCACGTGGGCCTTGGACTGGGCGTTGACCGTATAGCAAAATACGTGAGGATGTTCGGGTTGGGGCAAAAAACGGGCATAGGGCTTCCGGGGGAAGTTCCCGGCCTTGTTCCGACATCTTCATGGTGCAGGCGAGTGCTCGGCCATCCGTGGTACCCGGGCACAACTCTTTCCGCAGCCATAGGACAGGGATATGATCTGGTCACGCCGCTCCAGATGGCCATGGGGTATTCGGCGATCGCCAACGGGGGCAAACTCTGGACGCCTTACGTTGTGAAAAGAATCCAGGGCAGTGGGCCGAATGAATTTATAGAAACCAAACCCAGGTTAAAACGCGAGATTCCCATCGACCCCAAGTGGTTCCAGCTTGTACAAAAAGCCTTGGCCGAAGTTGTCGCAAATCCGCGGGGAACGGCCCACAGGATAGAAACCCCGCTCGTTCAGATCGCCGGCAAGACCGGCACGGCACAG
>JAJYKN010000355.1 GCA_021788515.1 Nitrospirota bacterium
GACGTTCCTCGGCGTGTTCTATGTCGCCATGTTGTTTGCATTCCAGGTCGTTATCCGGACGGGGACCGACGGAAAACAGTGGCTCGTGTTCCTGTATTTCATTATCTGGGCATCGGACATCGGCGCGTATTCGATCGGCATTCCCTTTGGCCGGCACCGGTTGTACGAAAAAGTGAGCCCCAAGAAAAGCTGGGAAGGATTATTCGGCGCCCTGGCAGCTTCGGCAGGCATGGCGCTGATCTGCCGGGTCTGGTTCATGCCGCCCCTGGGGAAAAGTGAAGCAGTTGTGCTGGCGCTGGCGCTGGCAATGATCGGCACCATCGGCGACCTCGTGGAATCGCTCTTCAAGCGTGCGGCGGGCGTTAAGGACTCGGGCGGCCTTATCCCGGGACACGGCGGCGTCCTGGACCGCATGGACAGCATGCTCTTTGCCGCACCGGTGCTGTACTATTATCTGAAAATGAGGTAAGCGAATGCAGATTCACCATGCACTCGCGCGGGCACTCGTTGTCGCTGGGTGCGGGTCGGATTGCGGAATGCGGAGCGTTCAAGTTTGAAAAAGATCTCCATACTGGGCTCCACCGGTTCGATCGGGCAGTCGACGCTTTCGATCGTTGAAAAATTTCCGGACCGCTTCAAGGTCGTTGCGCTCGCCGCGGGAAACAACGTTGCACTTCTGGAAAAACAGGTGCGGCAATTCGGGCCGACCGTTGTCTCCGTTGCCGGAGAACAACCGGCCGCACGACTGCGGGCTGCCTGCTCCGATTTGCATGTCCGCGTCTTCTCCGGCGTCGAGGGCATGATCCGGGTCGCCGCCGCGGACGAGGCCGAGATGACCGTTTCTGCGATCGTGGGAACGGCCGGTCTTGTGCCGACCATGGCGGCGATCCGCGCCGGCAAGCATATTGCCCTCGCGAACAAGGAAGTGCTCGTTACCGCCGGTGAGCTTGTCATTGCCGAGGCCCGCGCCAGCAAGATCAGCCTGTACCCGGTGGACAGCGAGCACAGCGCCATCTTTCAGTGCCTGCACGGCTCCGACGGCGATGTTCGAAGATTGATCCTGACCGCATCGGGCGGGCCGTTCCGGGCCCTCTCCAAAAAAGATCTCGCAAAGGTGACGCTTGCTCAGGCCCTGAAGCACCCGAACTGGAGTATGGGGAGGAAAATCACGATCGATTCCGCAACGCTTATGAACAAAGGGCTCGAAGTGATCGAAGCGCGATGGCTTTTCAATATCCCGCAGGACAAAATCAAGGTGCTGGTCCATCCGCAGAGCATCGTTCATTCCATGGTGGAATACCGGGACGGCGCCGTCGTGGCGCAGCTCGGCATGCCGGACATGAAAGGGCCGATTGCGTATGCGCTTTCCTATCCCGAGCGGCTTGCGGATGTGTCTCCGGCGCTTGATCTGGCGCAGGTCGGCACGCTCACGTTTGAAGAACCGGATACGGACCGCTTTCCGTGCCTGGCCTATGCGTTCGACGCGTTGCATGCGGGAGGCACCATGCCCGCGGTTGTTTCCGCGGCGAACGAGGTGGCGGTCAAGTATTTTCTCGATCAGAAGATCGGGTATGGCCATATCTCGCGCGTGATCAAATCAGCCATGGACGCCCACCGGCCGTCTCCCATCCACACGGTGGAGGACGCGCTCAAGGCAGACCTCTGGGCGCGGCAGGAAGCGGAAAAAATAATTGCGGATTGCGGAATGCGGAATGCGGAATGAAAACCTTGTGTTCTCCGCTCCCGGTCGTCTCGGGGCAGATACAGGCGGAGATCCGTGTTTTGCATCAGCATCTATCCGTGTTCATCTGAGGTTCCAAAAGGGGTTACTATGGCTTTGATCTATTTTCTCATCGTGATCGGCATTCTTGTGTTCGTGCATGAATTCGGTCATTTCATCATGGCAAAGCGCGCGGGCGTGCGGGTCGAGAAATTCTCGCTCGGCATGGGGCCCAAGATCTTCGGATACAAGAAAGGCGATACGGAGTATGTTCTCTCGGCGCTGCCGCTCGGCGGATATGTGAAGATGGCCGGAGAGAACCCCGACGAAGAACCGACGGGAGCGGCGGACGAATTCCAGTCAAAGACCGTGTGGCAGCGCGTGAAGATCGCTGCAACGGGGCCGCTTACGAATATCGTGCTTGCTTTTCTCATTATGCCGATCGTGTTCATGGTCGGGACCTATTCGGAAGGACCGGCGAAGGTCGGCTACGTGGAGCCGGGTTCTCCGGCCGAGCATGCCGGCTTTTTGGCAGGGGATTTGATCGAAAAGATCAACGGCCGGAGCATCAGCGACTGGACCGAGGCTCTGTCGTTGATCGCCGTGAATCCTGATACGGATGTGACGGTCCTGGTCGACCGGCAGGGGAAACAAAAAACGCTTACGCTCCGGCCTGTCACGGCAACGGAACTGAAGATAGGCATGTCGGGGCTGATACCGGATATGCCTGCGGAGATCGGCAAACTGAAGCCCGGATTTCCCGCGGAAAAAGCGGGAATCAGCGTGAACGACAAGGTCCTCGCCGTGGACGGCAAGACGATCTATCACTGGAACCAGTTCTCGACCATCGTGCGTGACAGCAAGGGGAAAAAGCTGGTGCTGCTCATCGAACGGGGCGGCAAACGCATCGAAAAAACCGTCACGCCGATCGAAGACAGCGGCCGGTTCGTGATCGGCGTCGAGCCCCTGTTGCGGCTGGTGTTCAAAAAGTACGGGTTCCTGAAATCAATCCAGCTCGGGTTCGACAAAACCATCGAGTCGATCGACCTCACGTTCATTACGCTCAAAAAATTGGTGACCTTCGGCCTGTCGATCAAGACGCTGGGCGGCCCGGTCATGATCGCCCAGATGTCGGGTCAGGCGGCGTCGGCCGGGCTGTCGTCATTCCTGTCGCTCCTTGCCATGATCAGCATCTCGCTCGGCATTCTGAATCTGTTGCCGATCCCGGTTCTTGACGGCGGATTGATCCTTTTTCTCGTGATCGAGGCGATCCGTAAAAAGCCGGTGAGCAGGAAAGTGATGGAAGTGTCGCAGAGCATCGGCGCCGCGGTCCTGATCACCCTGATCGCGGTGGTG
>JAJYKN010000356.1 GCA_021788515.1 Nitrospirota bacterium
TTTGTTCTTGTCTCCCGCTTTGCAATCATCCTGTGTTAGTCTTTCGATCGTGCTGACCATAGGACACTCCGCAACTTTTATTGTTTCTCGAACATTCCGAACTATAACGCCAGTTTCATCCCCGCCATGCCTAGCATGATACCGAGCAATACCCGTAACACGGGACTGTTGAACTTCGTTGCCCCCAGCGTCGAACCGATATATTCGCCGGCAACGACTGCAACTGACCAGAACGCGATGTGATCCGGAAACACGCCGCCTTTCTGAATAAATCCGGCTAGACCTGCAAGCGAGTTCAGGAGGATAAATGCGGCTGCCACTGCGGCCGTTCTCCGGAGTCCGGCCCAATGCAGAATAATGAGAACAGGGCTTAGGAATATGCCGCCGCCGACTCCCGTGAGCCCTGCAAGAAACCCGAGGCCTCCTCCTACCGCAAGCGACGCGCCGATCCCAGGGAACGTTACCCGTTCGGGATCGTCCGAGGCGACCTTGCTCCGGAGAATAAGGTAGAAGGCCGCAAACACCAAGGCGATGCCCACGAGTATTTTGTATATCGCTGTGTCCACGTGCATTCCGCCGCCGAAGAACGCCATGGGGACCGATGCCAAGGCAAAAGGCCAGAATAAGCGCCAGGAAAAATATCCTGCCCTGGCAAACCTGGAGGTTGTGACCGCGGCAACGATAATATTCAGCACAAGCGCGGTCGGCTTCATGGCAGCCGGTGAAAACGAAAGAAGCGCCATCGTCGCCAAATATCCCGACGCCCCCGCATGCCCGACTGTGGAATACAGAAGCGCGATAATAAAAAAGTATATGCCGATCATTACGATGTCGTGCATGAAATCACCTGCAACCTCATAGGACAGAAGCCAGAATCCAGGAGTCAGGAGACAAAAACGTCTTTACTTCTGATTTCTGGCTCCTGTCTCCCGACTTTTGCTTTTTTATCTAATCACATCAAAACTCGCCGACCCTTCGGTCTTTTTATCCAGCTCATCAAGCACGGTGTTCACCAGCATGGTGACCAAGTTCAGTGCGCCCCGGTACCCGATGATCGGCTGGCGGTGAAGATGGTGCCGGTCGAAGAGCGGGAACCCGATCCGGACCAGCGGTGTGCCCGTGTCCTGTTTCAGGAACTTTGCATAGGAGTTGCCGATCAGGATGTCCACGGGATCGGTGAAGAGCAGCGAGCGAAGATGCCACATGTCCTTGCCCGCGTAGACCGTGCCGTTTGCGCCAAAGGGAGAGGATGCGAGCAGTTCCTTCGCCTCTGCCTCAAAATGTTTGTCCCCGTTTGTACAAACAATATGCACCGGGTTCCCGCCCATCTCCATGATGAGGCTTATCATCCCGAGCAGGAGGTCCGGGTCGCCCACAAGTGCGAACCGCTTGCCATGGACGTAAGGATGGGAATCCACCATCGCATCCACGACCCTGCCACGTTCCGCTTCGATCTCGGCAGGGATCGGTTTGTTGGTTAGTTTTGAAAGCTCCGCAAAAAAAGCGTCGGTGTTCCTGATGCCGATGGGAGCAAGCGTGAGCGTTTTCTGGCCCCATTCCTTCTGGATGTAGTCCGTCGTCTTCACGGTGGAATATTTCTGAAGCGCCACCGTAGCCAGCGCATTCACCCCGTCTACCGCGTCAGTAAGCGGCGTGCCGCCGGGGTAGAGCTTGTACTCGCCCGTGTTCGGAGAATCGAAGGTGTCGCTCACGTCCGCAAGCACAGAAGCCTTTATGCCCATCAGGGACATAAGCCGCTTGATCTCATGGTAGTTACCGGTGTAAGTATCGAAGCCCGGGATAATGTTGATTTTCCCGTTTGCTTCGCCTTTTTTGCCTGTCCAGAGTGCCTTCAGTATCCCCTTCATCATATTGTCATAGCCCACGATATGGGAACCCACAAAGCTCGGGGTGTTTGCAAAGGGGATAAGCAGCTCCTGGGGCACAACGCCCTTCTCTTTCGCCGTCTTGATGTACGCGTTCAGGTCATCGCCGATAACCTCCGCCATGCAGGTCGTCGAGACGGCGATCATCTTCGGCTTGTACAGGGTATAGGCATTCTCCAAGCCTTCAAGCATATTGTTCAAACCGCCGAACACTGCAGCGTCTTCGGTCATAGACGTGGAGATCGCTGCGAAAGGCTCCTTGAAGTGGCGAGAAAGATGGCTCCTGAAATAGGCCACGCACCCCTGCGCCCCTTGCACAAAGGGCATGGAACCTTCGAACCCGGATGCGCAAAACACCGCACCCAGGGGCTGGCACGCCTTCGCTGGATTGATCTTGATGTTCTCCCGCTTGAAATTGAGCTCCTTGTACTCCTCGGTCTTGGTCCACTCGGCAACTTCTTTGACTTTTTCAATCGGCCAGCAATTTTCGAATTCTTTCTTTCGTTCGAACTGTTCCTGATAGTCCTGCTGCTTGAACAGCTCGCTATGGTCTCTGATTTTCATAATATCCTCCGGAAGCTTCCGCATAGACAGCTCACCCTATATGAGCCATTCGAACGGTTATTTTTTTCTTCTGATCAGCTCCCACGTCGGGCTGTTGACGGTCATGTCCATGTCCCGTGCAAAAACCGGGAATCCATCAAAACCGTGGTACGGGCCTGAGTAATCCCAAGAGTGCATCTGCCGGAACGGCACGCCGAGCTTGTGGTACGAGTATTTTTCCTTGATGCCAGAGCCGACCATATCCGGCTTGAGCCTGCGAGTGAACTCTTCGAGTTCATACAGGGTCGCGTCGTCCATGATGACCGCGCCCTCCTTCATCTCGGGATAGGTGCGCTTATAGTCGTCGCTGTGCCCGAACTCGTAGCCCGAAGCCACCACTTCCATACCCAGATCCTCGTAAGCGCCGATGGTATGGCGCGGCCGGAGTCCGCCAACGTACAGCATCACTTTTTTGCCCTCGAGCTTCGGCCGGTACTGCGCAACGACTTTCTCCATGAGCGGCGTGTACTTGGCGATGACGGCCTCGGCGTTCTTCTGGATCTTCTCGTCGAACTTCGCCGCGATCTTTCTGATACTCTCGAAGGTCTTCGTGGGACCGAAGAAATTGAACTCCATCCAT
>JAJYKN010000357.1 GCA_021788515.1 Nitrospirota bacterium
ACAAGATAGAGCACCACGCGTTCGTGCTTCGCCAGGCCCTGGATAACATCAAAACGTTGAGCGGACTGCTCCCCATCTGCGCGTCCTGCAAGAAAATACGGGACGACAAGGGATACTGGAACCAGGTGGAGGTCTATTTAAGCGATCACTCCGATGTGCTCTTCAGCCACGGCATGTGTCCCGACTGCGCGGCGAAAGCAATGAAGGAACTGGAAGATCTGAGGAAGAAAAAAAAGGCATGAAAACCGAAAAACCGTGCATCACTCTAGAAAAAGCATTTAGACACTGAAAAGGCGGATTAAGACTTGATAAATGCGGATAAATCCAGCACCAAGGTATTCACCTGTTGGGTGAGCCTCTATTCAGGAATAAATCAGCCGTTACCAAGCCTTTATCAGATTTTATCAGTGTCAAATTTCGTTTTTAGGATCACTCGTTTCTGGCGGCTCATGGCTTGCGGGAACCGCTTTCCAGCAGTTGTTCGTCTCTCGCATAGTTCTCTTCCAGCAGGCGTTTGTTGATGTCGATGGCGGCGACCGCTCCCTCCCCCGCGGCTATCACGACCTGGTCCTGGCCAATATTCAGGGGGCCCACAATGTAGAGCCCGCGCAGGGAAGACTCGTATCGGCTGTTGACCGCATACTTGAAACCCAGTGCGTCTTTTTTCAGGGACAAATCCGTCAAAAAACCGTCGTTCAATTTCGTGCCGAATGAAGCCATGATCGCGTCGCAGGCTATCCGCTCGCCGTTTTTAAGTTCGAGGGCCTTCAGCTCCGGCTCGCCGATGAGCTTCACCGGTTCGACGGTCTCTACCCTGATCCCCTCCTCTTCCAGCACTTCCTCCGCGCTGTCCGGCAGGCTGAATTGGTAGGGGATGAACGTGATATCCTTCGTAAACATCTGCTTCATGGCCAGGGCGATGTTGATTGCCTCGATGTGGTCCCCCATGACGACCAGCCGCTTGTTCGTGGTTTTATACCCGTCGCAGTCCACACAGGTAAAATAACCGGTTCCCAGGTAGCGGTAGATATTCTTGATGGGAGGAAGAATATCATAGACCCCCGATGCCGCGATAACGTACCGGGAACGGTACAGGGCGTCCGCGGTCGATACGATAAACAGGCCGTCTTTCCGCAGGGAAACGACGAGCTTTTGTTCGATCCGGACATTGAAACGCCTCGCCTGTTCCATGCCGCGTTCGATGATTTCGCTTCCCGATATTTCCCGGTGGGTCAGAACGTTCTCAATGTGCCGGGCATGCCACGTCCTTCCCCCGCTGCGGTCGAGCAGCAGGACGTCCCGGTTGTACCTGCCGAGATAAATCGCCGCCTGCAACCCGCCCGGTCCGGCGCCGATGATGATGCAATCGTATACGCGGTCTTCCATCTTCCGCTCCCCGGAACTTCGTAAATGAAAAATTAGGAATTAGTTATCGTTGTGATCGTTCGCATTCGTAATTTCTCATTCGTAATTGACCTTTATGCTTTCTCGTACGCCGCGATGGCCATGCGTTCCATCAGCGGCACGCGGCAATTGACGCTGTCCTTCCGTGATCGCGCGGCATGGAGCCGCCGTGCCCGTGCGAAGCCGGAATGGGTGAAATAACTGGCATAGTGCGCCGCGTACAGCCGTTTCAACGGTTCCTGGGACAGAAGGTGCTTCACGATCGACGACCCGATCCCTTTTCTCCTGCTGTCTTCGAAAAGCGAGAGGCATCCGGCATCCCGTTCTTTTTTCATGATCCCGAACCCTATGATTCGCTCCTCCTCCGCCGCGATCACGACCTCGGCTTCCGCAAGAGCGTCGCTCTGCCCGTGTTTCGAAAGATACTCCTCGACCCTCACCCGGTCCGTGTCCGTGGCGTGCCGGATGACGACCATTTTACCGGTAATGCTCGAAATACCCGTCTTTCTCCGATCTGACATATGCGTCTCCTTCCGCGCTCCCGGTCTCACGAGCTGCCGCGATAAAAAAACCGGCGTTCGGAAAAGAGATGAAAGCCGGCGTGGAGCCGTTCTCCCGTCCCTGGTCCCTGCTGCCGGTTTCCCCCGGGAGTTCTTCGCCTGCCGGCGGAACGACCCGCTCTCCTTCCCGCCCATCAGGACAATTACTATCCTCTTTTAGGATATCACCGGGCGATGCAGGTGTCAAGGCCGGCGCACCGGTCGCGGGAACGGGGAACAGCTGCGCAAGACGGGCAAGAGAGCTGACGGGCCGGGGGGCGATTTGATTTCAGGAAGGCTTCCAGGTGGACTGCTGGTACTTTTTCTCTACAAAGGTCTCGATTGCCGACCGAACGTCGGGGGAAAGGTCGGAAAACCTGATGCCGTAGCGGTTGAGCGGGGTCTGAGAGGTTTTTTTAAGCGCCCTGATGACTTCACCGCGGGCAGTGAGGCGTTTTATCGAATCGGGGAGGAAGAACGAACAGACCAGGCGTTCACCCTTTGCGAAGACCTTTTCCGTTTCGATCAGCAAACCCGACGTGCTGATGTTTTCCGACCTGCAGAAAAACGCCCTGTCCTTCCCGGTCCCCTCGACCGTCACGCTCAAAAGGACCCGAAAGGAACCCCGCCATGGAATCTCCAGCAGCTGCTTCACCTTCTCCAGGAGTTGGGCCGTATCGACGGGATAGGTCATGACCGCGTTCGGATTGCACCGCGCCGCCCGTTCGCGGTCCGCGGCGGAGTCCCGGCAAAGCAGCAGCAGGGAAACGCTGCGCAAGCCTCGATCTCTTCTGATCGAGGAACAGAGTTGTTCGCTGCTGAGGCCCGGCAGGTCGATATGCGCAATGATCAGGTCTGCCGGTTCCTCACGGTGGACGGCCAGGATCTCGTCATTCGTCGCCGCGAAGAACAGTTTCACGTCCGACCGGGAAAGAAAACTGTTTTCCTTTTCAAGGTCCGATTTAAGAACAGCAGCAACAAGAATTTTCTTCATGCCCATTCCCGCACATTTCCCCGGCTTCCGCGTAAAAACCGGCTTATTATACCACACTGCAGCAAAGACAAAGGAATAATTATGCGCCTGCGGCCGTTCCTGACAAGCTGAAATCAACCG
>JAJYKN010000358.1 GCA_021788515.1 Nitrospirota bacterium
ATTAACACGGATAAACACCGTTGATTCAAAGTCCTAAGACAAAAACAAGGAACGCCAATTGGGTGAAGCTCCCGTTCGAAATAAATTATTGATTTAAGGCCTTAACCGTGTTCATCTGTGGTTCCACCTCCCGTTTGTAGGATAAAAGTACCAAGAGAAGGAATTGTTTCAATCCACGTTCATGATAAAGGAGAATAATATGAAAAAGCTCGTGATTGTTTTCATGATGCTGTTGATTTCCGTGGTTTCAGCACAGGCACAAATGGGCAGCGGTATGGAGGGCGGGCAGAAAGAGCAGCCCTGTCAGGGTATGAAGATGGATGAAGAGATGATGCAACACATGATGAGCCACAAGATGATGATGCAGGACATTATGCAGATGATGATGGAAATGATGAATATGCAGGAAAAGATGATGAAGGGTCCCAAGGCTGCTGAAAAAAAACAGATGATGAAAGACATGGCACAGATGAAAGAGAAGATGCAAAAGATGATGTCGGTGCCTATGGGTATGATGGGAACGGATGATCCTCAGTCCAAACTTGCCTGTGCCCGACAGTGGTTAAAAAAAGCGATCGACCTTCAAGAAATACAGTTGAAAGACCCAACGTCGGCAACAGAGGAATCACAGATGGAGCAGCTGGATCAGATGGAGAGAGCCTATGAATGTATTGCCGGAACAGATCCGGGAATGAGCGGGATGCATCCGGAAGAAGCGGTGAGTAATGAACCGAAAAACGCGGAGCCGGCTGAAGCTGTTCCGCATAAACAGTAAAAGAACCGTGGCCCGCGGCCGGCAGGCATCATGCGAGCATCAAGAATGTCCTTCTGTACAAAAAAGTGATGTTATGATATAAAAAACGTGCTGCGATCATTTTAGCTGCTGACAAGATGGGAGACAGCGAATGGGAGGGCCAAGTATCGATCTGAAAAGGGAACAACAGGTGTCTCTGGCCCGGCCGCGTTATCATTCAGCGAGCGACCCCAATGGCGGTGCTCGGTCAGCAGCGTATGCCGTTGTCATATACTCTTTCAGGGAGGTCCTATGAAGAAAGCGGTCATTGCAACCATTATTGCGTTTCTGTGGTTTCACGGAGTCGCTGCCGCATGCACCATACTGAATCGACACGAGGCCCAGAGCGGAGACAGCAAAAGCATCGAGGGCGTTTGCTCGAACAACAACCTGCCGATCACCTGTAATTTCTCCAAAGGCGAGGGAATAACCTGTGCCGGACCTGGCGGGAGTTACAGCGGGGCTGACCTGGACACACTCATCTTTTCCGCCTGCGGATGCAGCGCCCAGGACGAAAAGGAAATGCGGGAGAAGAACAAACTGTGAAGACGGCAGGCGGTCGTGAACGAAGTCCCGTTCCTGCATGAGGACATGCCGCAGGAGCAGCGATCAATTTTCGAAAAATACTCATTTGGGAAAAGGACCGACCTATCATCTTCAAACCCTGTCAGGGCGAGTGCTGAAACGGAGCGGGCTCATGCTGGGATGGTTCGTCCTGGCCTGCATGGTCTGCTGGGAAGGCTTGCCCGGTTTTGACCGCGCCATATCACGATTCTGAGGGAGGGAAATATGATTACTGTTATTCTTGTTGTTCTTGTCATTGCCGGCGTTGTTGTTTTTTCAATACAAAACGCGGCGCCGGCCGCCATATCCTTTCTGTTCTGGCATTTCGAAGCCTCGCTTGCCATAATCGTGCTGCTTTCTTTTTTGATCGGCCTGTTCGTCGGGATGGCCGTGTTGTCCTGGATGCGAATGCGGCGGGCGGCAAGAAAGAAAAAAGATCAGGAAACGAAGCGATCGAACAGCGACAGACCGGTATAGGCGCAGGCGGGGGACGAGCGGACTGCTTCGCTCCGGGGAGCTCATGTTTTTTCTAAAAGGGTTGATTGTCGGTTTTGTGATTGCCGTGCCAATAGGGCCCATCGGCATCCTCTGCGCCCGGCGCACGCTGACGCACGGCCGGAAGGCGGGTTTTGTTTCCGGCATGGGCGCGGCCACGGCGGATGTGATCTACGGTTTTATTGCAGCCTTCGGGATTACCTTCATATCGGACCTGTTCATTGGCAAACAGTTCTGGCTCAGGCTTTCGGGCGGAGCGTTCCTGTGCCTTCTCGGGGTCAAAACGTTCATTGAAAAACCGGAGAGGAAAAACTTGAGTTCAATTTTGAAGAAAAAGAAAAAACGGCATGCCGGAATGTATATCTCCACTTTTTTTCTCACGCTTACGAATCCTCTGACCATTTTTTCCCTGGCTGCGGTCTTTGCCGGGCTCGGGCTCGCCGGCGCCAAGTCGAACATTATTTCTGCGCTCATCCTGGTCCTGGGAGTGTTTCTGGGCTCGCTGCTCTGGTGGCTGTTTTTTATCGGGGTGTTCAGTATCTTCAGGAGACGGTTCAGCCATCATGAAATTCAGTGGGTAAACAGGATCGCGGGCCTGATCATTGCAGGTTCCGGCGTACTTGTCCTCGCCGGTCTGGTATAAGGCGAGGCTGATCAGAGCGGAAATGAGTCCGGCGGTTTGCCGCCTGGTGAAGGAGGGCCAGCTTGAAAATTGCCTTTGTCGGCGGTATGAACAGTATTGGTGACATAAGATGCACAGACAAACATCAGTGATTTTTAAAGGAAAGAAGAGGGGTACGTCCTATGAATGGGAATGACAAACAGCACCGTTCACTATTACAGAGCATCGCCCGGAGGGCGATGCTGGAGAGGGGATTGCTCCCGGACTTTTCGGCGAAAGTACTCGCCGAACTCGGAGGGATCCGGTCGCCTGCGGCAATGAACAATGGTCCGGTCCGCGACCTGAGGGGCCTTCTCTGGGCTTCCCTTGACAACGATGACTCCCGTGACCTGGACCAGATCACGGTTGCCGGGACAATGCCCGGAAACAACGTGAAGATCCTCGTTGCCGTGGCTGACGTGGACTCGCTTGTCAAAAACGGATCGCCGATCGACGAACACGCACGCCATAATACGACCTCGGTGTATACCGCTGCCAGGACGTTCCCGATGCTTCCCGAGAAGCTTTCCACCGACTTCA
>JAJYKN010000359.1 GCA_021788515.1 Nitrospirota bacterium
CTTTGTGCTGCTCCTCTTTTTCTCATCCTCTTCCCAGGCTGCATCGCTCGTGGACTGGATTCCCTTGACCTTGAGCGCGAAATCGTCGGCGTTGCTCGCAGACAGAAGCGCCTCATCGTAGGTGATATGCCCCTTTTTGTACAACATGAGGAGCGACTGGTCGAAGGTCTGCATGCCGTAATGGGTGATGCCCGCAGCAATAATCGACGGAATGGAACGAGTTTTGGCTTCGTCGATGATTGCCTCGCGTATCGACAAGGAGCCGATCATGACTTCCGCTGCCGGCACGCGTCCGCTGCCGTCGGCCTTGGCAACAAGCCGCTGGGAAATAATGCCCTTTATAACCGAAGCAAGCTGCATGCGCACCTGCTTCTGCTGGTAGGGCGGGAACACGGTAATAATGCGGTTGATTGTTTCGGCGGCATCCAGGGTATGAAGGGTCGAAAGCACCAAATGGCCGGTCTCCGCCGCGGTGAGCGCCGTCGAAATGGTCTCGAAATCGCGCATTTCGCCCACGAGGATCACGTCGGGGTCCTGGCGGAGCGCGCGCCGGAGCTCCTCGCTGTAGCTCCACGTCGCGCTTCCGATCTCGCGCTGGTTCACGATGCTTTTTTTGTCCCGGTGGAGAAATTCGATGGGGTCCTCGATCGTAATGATATTGGCGGTGCGGGCCGTATTGATATAATCGATCATGGCGGCGAGAGTCGTGGACTTTCCGCTTCCCGTCGTACCGGTCACGAGGATAAGGCCTCGGTGCTCGTTCGCGATTTTCTGAAGCACCGTAGGAAGCATGAGGTCCTCGAAGGTCAGGATCTTGCCCGGAACCTGGCGGAAGACCATGCCCACGCTCCCGCGCTGCTGAAACACGTTCACGCGGAACCGGCCGAGGCCCGGCACGGCATAGGCCATGTCGAGTTCGTTCCGTTCCTTGAACTTGGTCTTTTGCGCGCTGTTCATGATGCTGAGCGCTATATTGAGCGCATCTTCCTGCGTGGTCCGCTTTTCGGTCTCGATGGGCATGAGCCGGCCGTCGATCCGAAGAATGGGCGGCACGCCGACCTTCAGGTGCAGATCAGATGCCCGTTTTTCAAAAGTCATTTTAAGCAAGTTGTTCAGATCCATTTAAGCCTCCGCGTGCTTTTCGGATTTTTGTCCCTTCGCGACTTTTCCGACCTTATCTACGATAGTTTCTTTTTCCTTTGGCGCTTCTTTTACCGGTGCTGCGGCTGCGGCCGCCGGTGCGTCAGGGAGGGTTCCCGTGCCCGGAAGACCGCAGGCCTGCCTCACCTTGAGTTCGATCTCCTGGGCCATGTCCGGGTGGTCATGCAGAAAGAGCTTTACGTTTTCCCGGCCCTGGCCGATCCTGGTGCCGTTGTAGGAGAACCAGGCCCCGCTCTTTTCGACAATATTCTTCTCCACGCCGATGTCGATGATTTCGCCGATCTTGGAAATGCCTTCGTTGAACATTATATCAAATTCGGCCATGCGGAACGGCGGCGCGATCTTGTTCTTCACGACTTTCACCTTCACCCTGCCCCCGGTCACCTCTTCGCCTTCCTTGACCGCCGAGATCTTGCGGATGTCGAGGCGAACGGACGCATAAAACTTGAGGGCATTGCCCCCTGTCGTGGTTTCGGGGTTCCCGAACATGACGCCGATCTTCATGCGAATCTGGTTGATGAAGATGAGTGTCGTGTTGGATTTGCTGATGGCGCCGGTCAGTTTTCGGAGCGCCTGGCTCATGAGCCTGGCCTGGAGCCCCATGTGTGCATCGCCCATCTCGCCTTCGATCTCCGCCCGGGGCGTGAGCGCGGCAACGGAGTCCACGACGATGACGTCGACGGCGCCGCTCCGTACCAGCGTTTCGGTAATTTCAAGCGCCTGCTCTCCGGTGTCGGGCTGGGAGATCAACAGGTCGTCGGTGCGCACCCCGAGCTTGCGCGCGTAGGTAACGTCGAGGGCGTGCTCCGCATCGATGAACGCGGCCTGGCCCCCGGCTTTCTGCGCTTCAGCGATAATGTGGAGCGTGAGTGTGGTCTTGCCCGAGGACTCCGGACCGTAGACCTCGATGATCCTTCCGCGCGGCACGCCGCCCACGCCGAGGGCGATGTCCAGGCCCAGGGAACCCGTGGAAATTGCGGGGATGCCCGCCGGGACCTCTTCCCTGCCCAAGCGCATGATGGAGCCCTTGCCGAACTGCTTTTCTATCTGGCCCACCGCCAGTTCCAATGCCTTTAACCTGTCCTTATCCGCCATGTTCATTCTCCCTTCGCCGCCGCGCGGCTCGCCGTTATTACTTCAAGTGGGGGCAAGGATCAGGGGTCAGGGAAAACCGCTTTGGCTCTCCTTGACCCGTGTCCCTTGCCCCATGACCCTTTATTTTAATTCCACTCTTCCCATCTCCGTATACACCGCGCCCGATGGTTTGAGCTCGCTCTTCATCAGGCTGACTGCTGCCACGTCGAACCCCGACAGGCTGATGTCCTTAACCTCATCAAGCGCTTCAATCCACTTGCCGCGTGACCGGATATACTTGATCCTGCCGAGCGTGAGGTGCGGTGTGAATGCCCGCTCGTCACGCTCGAAGCCGATTTCGCTGATCGTCTCTTCGACAGCTGCCTGCAGCCGGGAGAGTTTCTCGAGATCCCCGGAAAGTCCGACCCAGACCACGCGTGCATTCTTCGGGTTCGGAAACGTCCCGATACCGCCGACTTCAAGCCGGAACGGGCCAATGCCTTCTGCGGCCTGTCGCAACCCGTTCATAAGATCCGGGACCTTCGAGTCCGGCGCCTCGCCCAGAAATTTGAGCGTCAGATGGATCCCTTCAGGCCGGGTCCAACTCGCATCCGCCACACCGGAACTCCTGAGCCTGCGCTGAGCTTCGGTCAGCCCGGCCTTGATCTCATCAGGAAGCTCTATGGCGATGAAGAGACGCATAATAATTTCAAATTGCGGATTGCGTATTTCGGATTAAAAAATTCAGTATATCAACCGGCATGTTTCGCTCTTTTTCAAATCCGCAATCCAGCAATCAA
>JAJYKN010000360.1:0-1296 GCA_021788515.1 Nitrospirota bacterium
CCACGCGCAATATTCGACAGTTCGTATTGAACCTTATCGGCGGTTTCGAGAAGACCCTGACCGACGCTGTGCTTGAAATCTTCGAGAAGTTCACCACAAAACATTGTTATTCCGGAGGCCTGTATGACGAGAATATCCATTATTTCAACGGCTGGAAAATGAACAAGGCTTTTAAGGTCGGGAAAAGGGTGATTATCCCCATTTACGGCAGCTACGGCACCGCTTTTACAGACTCTTTCGACGGTCGGTGGAAGCTCAACCATGGCGCGGCTCAGCAACTCATGGATATTGACCTTGTGATGAATTATTTCGACGGCATGGAGTCAAATTATCTGTCTATGACGCGGGCAATAGAGGCGGCTTTCGAACGCGGCCAGTCCTCGAAGATCAGAAGCACCTATTTTACAGTAACCTGTTATAAGAAAGGCACTATTCATTTGACCTTTAACGATGAGGACATTTTGCGCCGCTTCAACGTCGTCGCTTGCAAGGGTAAAGAATGGTTGCCCCACGACTACGGAACAAAGACCTATGGCGATTTGGCGGAAGAAGAGCGGTCTGTTATCGAATCATTTGAAGGCCAGGAGTCGTACATGAAAAATCTTAATCGGCCGCTGTTCGCCCCGAGATCGTCGCTGTTACAGATTACGGCATGAATATTTCTTTTCTTGCACGGCGTTCGCCGAAATGCTAATATATTTTAAGAATGGTGAAAAATGATCGAACTTGACCTTGAACTCTTAAAGCGTTTAGCAAAAAGGTACGTCTGGTGGAAAACTCCGGAGGAGGCCGTTGAGTTCCCGTATCTCGTCGTCGCCCGAGTAATGAACATCGGCGATTATGACGATGTGCAGGCCCTTGCCAGGAGCGTCGGCGACGACTATTTGCGTGAGGTAATCACGCACGCTGAGATCGGACAATTCAATGCGAGATCGTGGCATTACTGGCATTATCGACTGGGGCTTGCAAAGCACGGCAAGGTTCCTCCCTTGCCGAGACGGAGAGTCGCGTGAATAAATATATTTTTAAACCTCATGTGGACATATTGCCGCCGGCACAAAAAAGCCTCTGGCCTGAACTGGCAGCAGCAAGACAGTTTGGTATGGTGTTGTATGGCGGTACGGCAATCGCTCTTCATCTCGGGCACCGGGTGTCTGTTGACTTTGATTTTTTCACGCACAAGCCACTCGACAAAAATCTTATTCGGCTCAGTTTTCCATTCATCAGGAGGTCTAACGTTATTCAAAACGCTTCGGATACCTATTCCGTGTCAGTGCCGTTCGGCGAAACTAAAGA
>JAJYKN010000360.1:1306-3034 GCA_021788515.1 Nitrospirota bacterium
TTTTTGGGGGAATTTCGTTCGGACGTGTCGGCGTACCCTGCTGTACGGAAGATGGCGTTTTGCAAATCGCGTCTCTTGACGATCTGATGGCAACCAAGCTCGCTGTCCTGTTTCAAAGAGTGGAATCGAAAGATTATCTTGATATCGAAGCGATGTTAAAATCAGGCGTGAGTCTTGAAAAGGGGCTTTCCTCTGCGAGGTTGCTGTACGGCAACAGCTTTCAGCCGAGTGAGTGTCTTAAGGCTTTGGCGTATTTTGAAGGCGGTGATTTAAAAAAGCTGACTGAAAAAACGAAAGAAGTCATGGTGTCGGCCGCCGAGTCGGTGCGTGAGCTGCCCCCTGTCACTTTGCTCGCTTCGGAGCTCGCTGCTCCACAAAATGCGTGTGAATTGAAACAAGATCGAGGTATCGAGCACGAGCGTTGAAGAATTTGCACCCCCCGTTAATTAAGCATCCCTGTAATTTCCGCTTTTTTTCCCGCATCCGTAAATCTACGGATAGACAGCCTGCCCTCTAATTGTTACAATCTGTTAGTTTTTCTTCTCTCTTAAGAAAGAGCTAACAATGTGACTTCATGAAAGAGATTCGTTTTCTTGCCTGAATGTCTCCTGAATACCTAGAACTTTTACTGAAAAAATAGTAGTTTTTCTTTGAAAACTGCCGGTTTCCCTGATAGACAAATGATCCGTTTTGTGCAATATTCTGTCGCAGGGGGGGCATTAGTTGCGCGAGATTTCTTCTTTCTGTATTCAGCCTTAACTTGGTTGCTTTTAAGCTCGGTGACAAAGAAACATTATCCAACGAAGCGCATCAGACACCGGAAATCGAGTTCAAACTTCGTGGTAAGGGGATGTTACTTAAATAACAGCTCATTAACTCAATCGAATCAGGAGGGCGCTAATGTCTAAGAAATCGGTTTATTTTGCAACGAGTATGATCCTGCTGGCAGTTTTGTCTGGCTGCGAAGTGATGCAGCTTGTCCAGACAGTTCAGGGTGTCAATAATGCGAGATCGGGATATCAAGCCTACGAAGCTGGCTCCTCGATCAAGGCTATCAAAGACCATACGCCGGTCTTTAAGAATTACCAGGTTGCTTTTATTTCCGTGGACGTCCAGCCCCGCAAAGCGGATGCTGCCCAGATGAAAGCGGCGCTCGAAACAGCTTATGACAGATCGGTTAACGACATGGCTCAGCGGTTGGGCCTGTCGGTGGTTTGCTCACCTTATGATCAAGCGAAGGTGGAAAGCACGCCGGACGCCCTGGTCATCCAGATTACCGAAGTCAGAGGATCGACCCTTACAAGAATAATGTCGGGGGAGAATATTCACGCGATCGTGAAGTATATCGACAAGAAATCGGCCAGGGTTTTGGCTGAGGAAGAGTTTAAGCCGCTGAAAGGCTACGACAATATGATCGGGATTATGACGATCAGCGCGATGGCCAAACTCATGGGAAACGGTCCGGTTTCCACTGGCGGCTCAGCACCTTCTGAAGCCGATCAGAAAGCATGGAATGATAAAGTGATGAAAATGGGCAACGAGCAGAAATATCCGATCGTGACGCCGGAAGAGAAAGCGATCATTGAAAAGGGATAATAAACCAAAACCACTTACAGTGCAGCGAGAATACCGTTAAAGGAGAAGGTATTATGTTATTCGACGCTGCAAATTATCCTAAAATCAAGGAGGCATGTGAAAAACACGTTGACATCGAGTTCGAGGCACCTA
>JAJYKN010000361.1 GCA_021788515.1 Nitrospirota bacterium
TGAAGGCCTCGACCATCCGGCCCAAAGCCTTACCGGAGACTTCGGCAACCTGCGCCCCGGCTTTTCCTTGTCTTCTTCCCAGCGAGGCGGCCCGAGACGTTTGCTCCTGCTCATTCACTGCGCTGTCCTGTCTTGTTCACCTTGAATCGTATCACGTTCGGATTTCGGATTGAAAAAATCCGACATCGATAATGCATAATTAGAACAACCCGGGCGGCAGCCCCATTCCCGCGGTAAGTTTGCCCATTTCTTCCTTCATCAGGTCCTGCGATTTTCTGAGGGCCTCGTTCACTGCGGCAGTGACCAGGTCCTGCAGCATATCGATGTCCTTGGGGTCGACCACCGAAGGGTCTATCTTGATCGAAAGCACTTCCTGCCGGCCATTGGCGACCACGGTCACCATGCCGCCGCCGGAGGACGCCTCAACGGTTTTGCCCGCTGCCTCTTCCTGGAGCTTTTTCACCCGCTCCTGCATCTGCTGGGCCTGTTTCATGATATTGCTGAGCATGTTTTTTGACATTGGCAACCTTATACAGAACGAAATAAAATTAAGAAAAAGGAATGATATAATAAAAGAATTTTTGCGGTTTTGCAAGCTAAATTGCGGGGTTTATGAATCTATAAAAAAAACAAATGATTTGCTGTTGGAATGGCGCGGGGCTCGTTTTTCAATCCGACGAATGGTCGTTTTCTATGACTTCTCCCTTGGGAAATACCCGGAGTACGTCCTGAATTGCAGGGTCCTGTTCCTCAGGTCCTGCTTTTTTCTGGCTTTTCGCCCTTGCCTCCGGTTTCGGGGCATCGGCAAGGGGCTGCACCTTTACACTCAGCTTCTTGCCCAGAATGCCTGCAACGACTTCTTCCATCAGCATCCTGCTCTCCCGTTTTTCAACGAGTTCAACTTGAAAACTGGCGCCAGAGACGCCGATAACCAGTTCACTGTCCGTCATGCTCGTAATCGTGCTGTGCGCGAGCGCTGATGCAAGGCCCGGTTTTTTCGACTTGAGCGCGGAGAGGACTCCTCCCCAAAGGTCGCCATACTCCCCGCTCCCCGAGGCAACGACCTGACGGGACGGCGGGACAAGAGCCTTCGGCGAAGCGGCATAAGGCGCGGCGCCTTCGCTGATTCGGTGGGCAGCAACAGGGGACTTTACCGGCAACGAGCCGCCGCGGGCAAGTCTCGCCTCAAGCTCTTTCATGCGGCCCAGGACCTCGGAAAGAGGCTGCAAGGGAGCAATAGCACTGGCCTTCATCAGACCCACTTCCAGGGTAAAGCGCTGATGCGGGGACCAGCGCATGTCGTCAAGCGTCTTGGAGAGGCTGTCAAACAGCATGAGGAGGCGGTCGACATCGGCTTCGGCTGCCTGCTTTTTAATCGCCTCGAGATCAACCATGGACAGCTCGATGATCTGGCCCGGATCCGACGCGACTTTTACGACCAACAGGTTCCTCACATGCTCCACCGCGCCGGCCAAGAACTGACGCATGTCCTGCCCCTGCTCCAGCAACGCATCGATCTGCTTCAAGAGGCCGGCTGCGTCCCGTGCCAGGAGGCCCGTGGTGAACTGCAGAAGCGCCGGCTGGGCAACCGAGCCCAGCGTTGCCTGCAGGTCGTCGTCCTTGATCTCCATGCCGCTGTACGAGACCGCCTGGTCGAGCAAACTCTGTGAATCACGCATACTGCCTTCCGCAGCCCGTGCAAGCATGGCAAGTCCAGAATCGGATATGGTAATTCCCTCGGCAGCGGCAATCATGCGGAGCCGCTCAATGATCTCGTGAAGCGCGACCCGTTTAAAACCGTAGCGCTGGCAGCGGGAGTGGATCGTGGCGGGAATTTTCTGCGGTTCGGTGGTGGCGAAAATAAAAATCACGTGCGGAGGCGGCTCTTCGAGGGTCTTCAAGAGCGCGTTAAACGCCTCATTCGTGAGCATGTGGACTTCGTCGATGACATAGACCTTGTACTTGCCGCCCACGGGCGCATATTTGACGGCCTCGCGCAGCTCGCGGATGTGCTCGATACCGCGGTTCGACGCGCCGTCAATCTCGACAACATCGACGGAGGTGCCGGCTGTCGTCTCGATACAAGGATCGCATTTGCCGCAGGGCGTCGGCGTCGGGCCCTGCTCGCAGTTCAGGGCTTTGGCGAGAATGCGGGCCGTCGTGGTCTTCCCGACGCCGCGGGGACCGGAGAACAGAAAGGCATGGGCAAGCCGCCCCGACATGATCGCGTTCTGGAGCGTTCGCGTAATGTGCCCCTGTCCGACCACATCCTCGAAAACCTGGGGCCTCCACTTTCTGGCAAGCACCTGGTAGCTCATAGCACCCTCACATCGACCCGCATAAATCAATAATCAATGCTGAATTAACCACGGATGAACACAGATAATAACCGATGAAAGAAAACATTTCTTTGAAATTGAGCGGGGAAATTTACGTAAAAATAAAAGGCTCATAAACCCGGGCGCTCCTGCGGCACACCTGGAACCCGTTTACCGCTGCTTCCTTCCGGACCTGACGGGATTCACGGGACCGCGGTTGCGCAGGACCCGGGCTCATGAGCGCGTTTCAATTTCGGGTTGTAGATTTCGGATTTCGGATATTTATTCCGCAATCCGCATTCCGAAATCCGCAATTTAATATGGCGGAGAGGGTGGGGTTCGAACCCACGTTAGGTTTCCCTAAACACGCTTTCCAAGCGTGCGCCTTCAGCCGCTCGGCCACCTCTCCGTTTTGATTTCGGATTGCAGATTTCGAATTGCGGATTTTAATTCGCAATCCGCATTCCGCAATCAGCAATTATATATATGGCGGAGAGGGGGGGATTTGAACCCCCGGTGGAGTTACCCCCACAACAGTTTTCGAGACTGCCGCCTTCAGCCACTCGGCCACCTCTCCGAATTTTGACCTGAGAGCCTCTATTTTTGCCTGAGCTTCTCAAAAAAGCCCTGAAGCATCAAGCGGCATTCAGCCTCGAGCACACCCGGCGTAATCCGGTAGTTATGATTTAACCGGCCGTCCCGAACGA
>JAJYKN010000362.1 GCA_021788515.1 Nitrospirota bacterium
TACAAAAGGAAGAAAAAAACTCGGTTTTTACCGCAGCGCGCGCGGCAAACACTGAGAATGCTTGAGTATCCAGGACAGGACCGGGGAGGTTCCACGTGGAACATCGGGGAGAAAAAACGGCAGGACGGATTTGCCGTCCTGCCGAGGAAGGAAATCGTTATCAAACAGCCGCTTCTGCTTCCACGCATTCCGCTTTCGTTTTTGACCAGCACGGTCCGAGGATTTCTTCGAGGTCGGCTTCGGGTGTCGCGGCAATGGGCTTGATGTTGAAGTTCTTCACGAGCACGTCGAGCACATTCGGGGTGATGAATGCCGGGAGCGTGGGCCCAAGCCTGATGTCTTTGATTCCCAGATGGAGCAGCGTGAGCAGGATCGCCACTGCTTTTTGCTCATACCAGGAGAGGACGAGCGAGAGCGGGAGTTCGTTCACGCCGACGTTAAAGGCCTTGGACAGGGCCAGGGCGATCTGGATCGCCGAATAAGCGTCATTGCACTGGCCGATGTCGAGAAGCCGCGGGATGCCGCCGATGTCTCCCAGCTCCTTGTCAAAGAACCGGAACTTGCCGCAGGCCAGGGTCAGGATCACGGTGTCCTTGGGCGCTTTTTCCACGAACTCTGTATAGTAATTCCTGCCTGGCTTGGCGCCGTCGCATCCGCCGACCAGGAAGAAGTGGCGTATCTTTCCGGCTTTTACCGCATCGATCACCTTGTCTGCAACGCCCAAAACCGATTTTCGCGCAAACCCGGCGAACACTTCTTTGCCTGGCGCGTCTTCAGTAAAGCCGGGAAGAGACAGGGCTTTCTCGATCACGGGGGTGAAATTCCCGTTTGCGATATGGGCCACATCGGGCCAGCCCACAAGGCCGGCGGTAAAGAGGTTGTCTTTATACGAGGCAAGCGGCTTCTGGATGCAGTTCGTGGTCATCACGATGGCGCCGGGAAAGTGCGCAAATTCCTTGTGCTGGTTCTGCCAGGCAGTGCCGAAGTGGCCGAAGAAGTGCGGGTACTTCTTGAGGCTCGGATAGCCGTGGGCCGGGAGCATTTCGCCGTGGGTATACACATTGATCCCCTTGCCTTCGCTTTGCTTCAGGATCATGTCGAGGTCCTTGAGGTCATGGCCCGATACGAGAATGGCCTTGCCCTTCTTTGCTCCGAGCGGGACCTTGGTCGGGATTGGGTGGCCGTAGGCGCCTGTATTGCCGGCGTCAAGGATCTCCATGGTCTTCAGATTGACCTCTCCGCACTTCAGCACGAGCCCGATCCATTCGTTCAGTCCCAACTCCGTCCTGGTCATGGCAGATAACGCTTCGTGCATAAAGGCATACACGGTGTCGTCGGTTTTGCCGAGGATCTGGGCGTGGTCAGCATAGGCAGCAACTCCTTTAAGGCCGAAAAGCAGGATATCTTGAAGGGATTGGATGTCCGGGTTGATTGCGACGTCAGGAATTCTCTCCACGACCTTTCTGCCCTGTTTCACCAGATTCTCCCGGGACGTCTCGGGTAGAAAAGACGCGCTCCCATGGCTAAGGTCTGTTTTGCCGCCTGCTGCTTTTACTTTCGCTTTCAGTTGCTCGCGAAGCTCGACGCTTTTCTGAATGAGGCCTTCGAAACGCTGGGGATCGAAATCAACGTTCGTGAGCGTTGAAAAGAGCGCCTTTGCCGTAAAAACGTTGACGTTTTGGTCAAGAACTCCGACTTTTCTTCCCTCAAACGCATAAAGCGAGAGGCCTTTCAGGCCGTAGATCAGCAGGTCCTGGAGCGCAGAGAGCTCCGGATCCTTGCCGCAAACACCGATCTTGGTGCATGCCTTACCGTTTGACGCCTGTTCGCATTGATAACAAAACATGGTTGCCCTCCTAAAGTAGTTTCATCACCATTGTGATGTTGGCCCATTATAGGGGAAGGCAGGGTAAACAGTTATGATGGGCGTCATAAGAGCTGCATTTTTTGAACACTATTTCGGATGCAGGAAAGAATGAAGGGATACGAGGGTAGAGCGTCATAAATGTTTTTACGGGTGCTTGTCATTTCTGAGCAAAGCGATGGATCTTGTATTTCTAAACTGTTGCCAGACCCTTCACTTTGTTCAGGGCGACGGCTTAAGTAAAGAGGCGTTGAATAACGCTACACGAATACCTGGGGAAAAACAGGTTTGGGGTGGTGGGCCGGTTTTCGGTTATTTTGTCGCTGTTCCACGTGGAACAGCGCTTACACCTGGCCGAGTTCTCCGCCCGCAGGGCTGACTCTAAGCGAGCCGAGCGATACATGACGGATACCCGAAACATCCTTCAAGGGCGTGATTACCCTGATGGACAGTTCCTTCAGATCGACAGTGCGCAGGATCCCGAGCCCCAAGCAGAGGTTCTGGTCGTCGTTCAGGCCGACGAGCAGATGGTCCAGCTCCGACCGCCTCATGACCATGACCTCCCGGACATTATACTGCTCCCTGGCTGTAAAGAGCTCGGCTTCCGCATACTCTCCCTCGGTAATAAGGAACAACCGGTCTGCGGAAAGCTCGGCGTGGATCACGATCGCCTGGAAGATCTTGGAAAGCTTGTTTACGTCTCGGAAACCGAGCCGCTCTCCCGTACCGAGGCCTGGCCCGTGAATGCCCACGTCGTGCAGCGCTATATCCTGGAAATCGGCGCCGCGAAAATATTCCTTGAAGCGCTGTTCCCGGCTGGCGCGCCGGGCTTCGTTGGTCGAAGGCCTTGCATCGGGCGATACGGGAATCCGGCGGATCAGCAAACCGGCACGATGCGAATGGGGCGCCAGAAGATGCTCGACCTCATTCCCCTTTTGGAGCGCAATGACATAACGAGGCGAACTTATGTCGATCTCATGATACTTGAGCTCCCGCGCAGCGCCGCCGTTCACCAGGCCGCAGGTATTAATGAGGATAATGTCCGGCTTTTGCGTTTGGGCCTGGTGCATCAGCTTTTGAAGTCCTGAGATCATTTCGAGCAAACGTCCGACCGGCGACGTGTTGCCGATAAAGCTCATGATCAGAGGGTTTTTTCGCTTC
>JAJYKN010000363.1 GCA_021788515.1 Nitrospirota bacterium
TCCGCTCCTTCACTTCCTTGAGAGCGAGAATATCGGCCATCCTGTGGTCCATTTTGAACCCATCCTCGGGAAGTATGGCTATAGCGGTGACGTTTTGCGCCTTTGTCCAGAGGGTAAGATGGCTGATCGTGTACGTACGGAGCAGGAACGCTGCGGCCAGGACAACGGCCGCAAACCCGAAAGCGAGTGAGATCTTTCCAAAAGTCGACGACGGGGCAATTGATTGTTCGATGCCCTTTGGCAGGAACATGCCGGTCTTGCTCATATATTCCCGATAGGTTGTTTCGTGGGCATTCAGCATCCTCCGCTCTTCGTCTTTTGCCAGAACGTAATAGACCAATGCCATGCAGAGCCACAGGACAATGGTCAGGAATCGCGGCCAGAGGATGGAAAGCCCGAGACCGGCAATCCCGAGCGCCAGGTACTGCGGGTGCCGGATAAAGGAGTACAAGCCTCCGAGTACGGCCCCCTTTTTCGTGAACTTGGCATAATAGATCTGGCCTGCACAAACAAGGAAGATCAACACCCCGACAACGAACAGGACCGAGCCCATGACGCGGATGAACTGAAGGAACCAGTCCTGCGGCAGCACCATGTGGGGCAGATAAAAGGCGCTGAGCCACCTCGTTGTGGAATTGCTTGCGAGCTTCAGCAGCACGGGGTTGAATACCGAGTAAAAGAACCCGGCAAAGGGGCTGATCATGATCAGCACTTCAAGGGCTATAACGAAGTAAAGAACAAGAGCGCTCCCCAGAAGCGTCTTTTTGGTATTCATAGGACCTCCCTAGGAATTATAGCAGAATCGGTGCTTTTCCCGCAAAACACGCGAAGAACGCAAAAAAAAACATTGAAAACGTTCCTTTAGCGACCTTGTGGTATGGCCGCATTTGCGCAAGCGCAGGCTACACGTTAGCGAATAAAGATTCTTTGCTTGAATTAAAGAGATCCGGCTTGGGGAGGTCGGAGGAGTTCGTCCGGCCGCGCGGACTTTAAGGGATGAAGAGAGCAAAAGCAAGGATGAACATGATGAACGTGCGCTTAAGCATCAGTGGTTGTTACTATAGGCGCTTCAAGAAAAAAAGCAAATTCTCTGCGGGTCATCTCTTCGACGCTCCCATGGCAAGTCCCGAGATGATCCTGTCCAGGAAAAACGTGTAAAGCAGGGCCACGGGTATGCTGGCCAGAAGCGCTCCGCCCATCAAAGAACCCCAGTAGAAAACATCGCCCCGCACCAGTTCCGTCGTTAACCCGATACCGATGGTCTTCTTTGCCGAGTCCTGGATGAACGCAAGAGCATAGATATATTCGTTGGCCACAAGGGTGAAGGCAAAGACGACAACGCTGATGATCCCGGGAACGGCAAGCGGCAGCAGGACCCTGAAGAACGCGCCCATCCTGCTGCACCCGTCGATCAAGGCCTGTTCCTCAATGTCCTTGGGAATGGACTTGAAGAAACTCATCAAGAGCCACGTGCAGAACGGAACGGTGAATGTCGGATAAACAAGGATGAGCGACCACAGGGAATTCTGCAGGCCGAGGATCGCCACGATACGGGACAGCGGGATGAACAACAGCGTCGGCGGTACGAGGTACGTGAGAAAAATACCGATCCCGATGCTTTCTCCCCATTTCCCCGCCATGCGGGCAAGGCTGAAAGCGGCGGGAACAGCCAGGAGAACGGTGATGACGACGACCGCGACGCCTACCAGAAGGGTATTCCACAGAAACGTGGTGAACAGGGTCTGGGAGAACAGCAGCTTCATATGGTCCAGCGTCGGCAGTTCGGTGAAAAAGAAGGGATTGTTATTGGGGTTGAAAAGGTCGTGGCTCTTTTTAAACATGGTGATGAGCATGATGTAAAAGGGCGAGGCGGAAAAGAGGATGAAGAACGCCAGCGCTCCGTAGAACCCGCCTTTTGAGAATATTTTTTTCAGCATAGAAGAAGAGCTCCTAATACCTAAATTCCTCATTTCCAATTTCTAATTTTTAATTCCTTCTTTCTACGTCACAATCGCTTTCTTTACCAGCCGCAGCACGATGATTGCGAGACCCGCGAGCACGGGAAAGAAGAAGATCGCAATGGCCGCACCCTGGGCCAGATCGCCGCCCTCGATCCCTGTCAAAAACGCAAGACTCGCCAGCACCTGCGTTGCATTGGGAGGCGGTCCTCCCTTTGTCAGGACCCATACCACGGTCATGTCGGTAAAGGTGAAAAAGGTGGCGAACAGGACCGTCACCCCGATCACGGGAAAAAGCAGCGGCAAATTGATGTGAAAAAGGCGCCGGAAATACCCAGCGCCGTCCATCTGGGCGGCCTCGACGATTTCCTTGGGGATGGAGTTCATTCCCGAAATGAGAATGACGGTCCCGAGGGGAAGCAGCCGCCACACATGCACAAGGATGATGGAGGCCATTGCCAGGACCGGCCGCCCGAGCCAGTAGAGGTTGCTCGCCGGTCCCAGGAGAGCCCCCGGCTTGCCGAGAAGCCCCACGTCCCTGAGCAGCCAGTCAAGAGGACTGAAAACGGAATCCAGAAACCATAAAAAACCGACTGCGCCCAGCGCAATAGGCGCGGTCCAGGGAAGCATGATCAAGAACCGCACGAGCCACTTGCCCCGGAAGTCCCGGAGCAAAAGCTCGGCAAGGATATGGGCAAAAACAAGAACGAGCAGAACGGAAATAACGGTGAAAATAACCGTATTGAAGAGCGAGGTCCGGAACACCGGGTCCGCAAGAATGGCGGTGAAATTTTGGAACCCCACGATCTTGAAATTGGGATTCCCGACCGTCACGTTGCTGATGCTGTAGACAAAGGACATGACAAACGGAAAGCCCACAAACAGGACGATGTACAATCCCGCGGGCAGGACCAGCAACGGCGCGAGGACTGTTTCGCGGTCGAAAAAATGTTTTTTGGATTTCATGCTCATTCCCTAGTGTCAGTTATGCTCAAATTTAAAACTTTTATCCTGGAAAAAGCTTTTGGACACGGAAGGAGCGGATTAAAA
>JAJYKN010000364.1 GCA_021788515.1 Nitrospirota bacterium
CATGGCCGGGCACTTGTGGCCATGGAACTTGAGTCCCATTTCCAACAGTTCTTTGAAATCCTGCATGATAGTCCTCCTGATAGATTGGTTGAGTTCGAGATTCACAAGGAAAACGAAACTCAACAGCCTACCAGCCGTTCCACCAGCAACGGCAGATCACGGAAAATCTCTTTTTTGCCCTGATCTTCATAAAGTGATATACCCGCTTTGGTTAGACGACAGAGTCAGTTCTTTACTTCTGAATAACTCCGAAAAGATATCCGCCGCACATCGTCAGCACGATGATCAGGCTTACATAGACAACCGTTCTTTTCGTCCCCATGATCTTGCTCACGACCAGGATGCTCGGAAGGGACAGCACCGGGTCCGCAAGAAGATAGGCCATGAGCGGTCCCTTCCCCATGCCGAGGTCGAGAAAGGTCCGTGCCATCGGCACCTCGACGAGCGTCGGGAAATACACCAGCACGCCGAAGACCACCGGGATGAGCAGGGCGGTCAGGGAATTAGAACCCACATAGGTCGTTACAAAATCCTGAGGCAACAGAACCTTTACCATGCCCGACACGAATACTCCGGCAAGAAGAAGCGGAGCGATCTTTTTGGTAAAACCCCATGTTTCATCCATCCAACCGGCGATCTCTTCCCTGATAAAGAACTTTTTCGCGATAACGATGCTCGCGCCGATCAGGAGCAGCACGACCGCATACTTGATCCAGGGCACGCTGACCCGCGTCCCGACCAGCAGTATCCCGATAAGGACGCTGAACAGATAGACCAGCCGCCTGATGTCATGGCTTTCAGAACTTCTGACAAAGGCGTCAACAGCCGGGGCTTCCTCCTGTTCATGGAACATTCTGCTGATGATCATTCCTATGGAAACGGCGAACAGGATGGAAAGGAATATCCGCGCCGCTGCAACGTCCCAGCCGATGAGACTGCCGGTATACAGGATCGCGACGATGTTCGTTGCCGGGGCTGTATAGAGGAACGCGATGGCCGGGCCGATGCCCGCGCCGCCCTTCTTGATGCCCGCAAAGAGCGGGAGGACCGTGCAGGAGCAGACAGCAAGCAGAAGTCCCGAAGCCACCGACAGGGGGTAAGCGATATGCTTGGGCGAGTCTTTCCCGAGGTACGGAAGAAGCAGGTCCTTGGGAATGAGCGCCGCCATTGCGCCCGCGATGAAGAACGCCGGAACGAGACAGAACAGCGTGTGCGCGAACACATAATCGTACACAGCCGCTAGTCCTGAGGATACGATCGCAGTGATGTCCATACTACCTCCTCAGCAACGAAGCGATCTCCTCGACGCTGGGGATCTTCCCGCTTGCCACGGTCTTTCCGTCGATAAGCAGGGCCGGTGTCATGAATATGCCCCGCTCGATGATCTTGTTCATATCGTACACATGCTCCACCGTGGCGCTCGTTCCGGTGGCCGCGACGGCTTCTTTTGCCCGCTTTTCAAGCTCCGCGCACTTGCTGCATCCCGATCCGTACACTTCGATCTTCATGACGCACCTCCTCAATCCGTACTTCCGCAGGCCTTTTCCTTCCCGCGCCTGCAAACCAGCACCGAGCAGTCTGCATGGCCGAGGACGTTCCTGGCCACGCTCCCGAGCATGCCGCTGACGCCGCGAATTCCCCTGCTGCCGAGAGCAATGATATCGGCTCCTGTATCCTGCGCGGCCTCAAGTATCTGCTCCGACGGGTCTCCGTTCCTGATCAGCGTTGCCACGTCCCGGAACTTCTTCTGCAAACGTGTCCGGGCCTGCTCCAGGACCTTTTCCGCGTGCTCCGTTTCCGACAGTCTCATCCCCGCCACGATCTTCTTCATTCGGTCGTCCATGCCGGGACAGAACCGGTCGGGGATGTCCATATACGCCGAGAGCGAGACGTACACTGCCGTGACGCTCGTTTCTGAATGAAACGGGACCAGGGAAAGGACGTTTTCCGCCTCCCCGGCACAGGCGGAACCGTCAGTGGCAAAGAGCACCTTGAGCGGTCCACCCTGCTTCCCCTGGGGCGGCTTGACGACAAGGACGGATTGCGCTGCGCTGATCGCCACGGCCCGCGTTACGCTGCCGAGAAGAAACGACCCGATTGCCTTCATTCCCCGGTTGCCCATGACGATGAGGTCCGAACCGGACTGTTTGCCCACGGCAACAATGGCGTCGGCGGGATGTCCCGTGGTCACTGCGGTGGATACTTTCGCCCGGAGGTCTTTCAGCAATCCGGCTGTCTCGTCGATGATCATGGGCGCGAGTTCCTCGCCAAGCTGCATCAAAGCCTTTACGTAGGGCGAGGCGCTGTGAGGAAAGGGCACGCCGGGGATGACGTGCAGCGCGGTGATCTCATCGGCCTGCGACAGGTTGAACCGCGCCAGGAACCGCGCCGCGCCGTCGGAGTATTTCGAACCGTCTGTGGCAAGCAGTATTTTCATTGCGCGCCTCCTACCAGTTGGTCACGCCAAGATAAAGCCCGGCGACAACGAGCAATGCGCCGCTGAACCGTTTCGAATAGAGCGAGAAATTCCTGATCCCCTTCGAGTTTACCATGCTTTCCGTCAGTCCGATGGAGAGCCCGGCGATAAAGATCAAAGCGCAATGGCCCACGGCATACACGAACAGGAGCGATCCGCCGTAGAGCACATCGCCCTGCGTCGAGACATAGGCCAGGATCACGGCCAGAACCGGCGTTGCGCAGGGAGACGAGACTGTGCCGGTCAGGAGCCCGAGCAGGAACGCGCCCCAAAGCCCGCGCGATTTGACCTGCCGCGTCTTCTGAAAGGGAAGCGGGATTTCGATCAGGCCCATGAGCTGGAGCCCCATGACAACGGCGATTGCCGCAAGGCCGATATAGAGCCATCGCCCGGCAAAAGAAAGAAAGGAACCCATTGCAGACGCCGCAGCGCCGAGGAGCGTGAACGTGATCGAGAGACCGAGTATGAAGACAAGCGAATAGAGGGCCGCTTTCTTCTTACTCCCTTCTGAATACCCGCCCACATACCCGA
>JAJYKN010000365.1 GCA_021788515.1 Nitrospirota bacterium
TCCTTAACGCAGATGAAGAACTGCGACCCGGCGCTGTCCGGACTCGCCGCCCGCGCCATGGAGAGCGTGCCGCGGACATGCGGTTTGTCGTTAAACTCGGCCTTGATGGTGTACCCCGGGCCGCCCGTGCCGTGCTTGCCTTTATCCGCGTCCTTGGAATTCGGATCGCCGCCCTGGATCATGAACCCGGGGATCACCCGGTGAAACGTGGTTCCGTCATAAAAGCCTTTTTTGGCGAGGTCGATGAAGTTCTTTACATGACCGGGGGCCGTTTCCGGAAATAATTTCAGGGTTATGGCCCCGAATTTTGTTTCAATGATAGCCTTCGTCTTGGCCATGGTTGTCTTCTCCTTGAAGTTAGTGTATGAGAAAGGCGCGGACGTGTCCTCGCGCCTATTTGCCCTTGAGGATTTTAACCTTTATTTCAACGCGTTCATAGGGGTCGTCGCGCGTATCGCGGGGAAGCGACGCAATCTTGTCTGCGACTTCCATGCCGCTTACCACTTCGCCAAAAACGGTGTAGTGTCCGTCGAGGGCCGCCTCCTGCCGGGGGTCCATCTGAAAGCAGATAAAAAACTGGGACCCGGCGCTGTTTGGATTGGCCGTCCTGGCCATGGAGAGTGTGCCCCGCTTGTGCGGCCGGTTATTGAACTCGGCGTTGATCGTGTATCCCGGCCCGCCTGTACCGTACTCGCTGCGCCGGGCCGGGTCTTTCGTGATCGGATCACCACCCTGGATCATGAACCCCGGGATCACCCGGTGAAAGATCGTCCCGTTGTAAAAGCCCTTGTTGGCAAGGTCGATGAAATTCTTCACATGTCCGGGCGCCACGTCGGGAAAGAACCGCACGGTCATGTTGCCGAACTTGGTTTCGATAACGGCCCGAGTTGCCGCCATTTTCTCGATTTCCCGGGGAGTAAATTTTTTCGAAGGCTGCTGAGCAGGAGAGGGCAGAGCGGCGAGTAACCCTGCTGCAAGGATCATAAGAACGACAAGCAGTTTTTTCATGAGTAGTGCGCCTCCTGCGGCGAAAAATGCCGGATTATCCTTGTGAATGCGTAAGATATACTGTTTTACCAGAAACCCGAAGATATGTCAAACAAAACCAGAGGCTTGCGCGGTTGACGGCCCGCGAAAAGACCTCCTGGGAGTTCTGTCCGCCTGTTACGGGGATGAGCCGGAAATATTTGCGATAAGGCATCGCAGCTGTTATACTTAACAAAAGACGTGAAAGGAAGCGGCTATGGTTTCAGAGGCAGAAGAAAAAAGGGAGTTCCTGAGAGTTCCCTTCAACACCGAGGTTGAAATCCGGGTCGGCAATCGTACGATCCGGTCGATGGACCGGATCGATATCAGCCTCAGGGGCCTCCATATGAAGACTGATCAGGAGATTCCGGCCGCGGGGGCGCCCTGCCGTGTCTCCATCATTCTCAAGGCTTCGAAACACCCGGTGATCATTCAGGCGGACGGAGCCGTGGTCCGGTCCGGCCAGGGGAGCCTTGCCGTGGAATTCACTTCGCTCGATCCCGACAGCTATCATCATCTCCGCCAGGTGGTCATCAATAATGCGGCAGACCCCGAACGCGCCGAGAAGGAGTTCCTCGCCCACTGGGGGATCCGGCGGCCCATGCGGTAGCTTCGTCAGCGCGACGTTGGTGCGTTGATGATCGCGCACTCAGCACTTTCCATTCCCGGTGTTTTCAGCTATAGTGTTTTTAATCGGGTCATTTCCCTTACGAAAGGAGTACAGCTATGGTACAGAAGGCAAGCGGCAAATTGACGGAACTGCTCAACAAGGCGATCGCCCGCGAGATCCAGGTGAGTGTTCAATACATGTGGCAGCACGTGATGGCAAAAGGGTTGAACTCGGCCGAGATCGCCGATGTGTTCGAGGACGTTGCCATAGCGGAGATGAAGCACGCGGAAAAGATCGCCGAGCGGCTCTTCTACTTCAATGTTGCACCGACGACCGTACCTTCACCCATCAATGTCGGCGGCGATATCAACCACATGCTCGAGGTTGATGCCCGGGCCGAGGAAGAGGCCATTGACCTGTACAAGGAGATCATCAAGCAGGCCGCATCCGAAGGCGACTCGACGACACGACTGCTCTTCGAGGAGATCCTTGCCGAGGAAGAGGACCACCACGACACGTTCACGACACTTCTCGGGAAATAACCCGACTTGCTAAACCATAACAAGGCTGATTTAACCGCAGAGACGCAGAGGGAAGCAATTTCTTTTTATTTTTAATTCTCCGCGTCTCAGCGTCTCTGCGGTAGGTTGTATCACAGTTGGGGCTCCAAAAGCTTCTTCTGCTCGTGCCGAGCTTGTCGAATGCCCTCAATTCTAAATCCAGGTAATAAACCATGAAGATCATCACCGGCATTTCAAACATGCAGTCCTTTGCCGACTCCCTTCGATCGCAGGGGCGGACCATCGGCTTCGTGCCCACCATGGGCTTTCTGCACGACGGCCATGTGTCGCTCATGGGCCGGGCGCGGCAGTCCTGCGACATCGTGGTGGCGAGCATCTTCGTCAATCCTACGCAGTTCGGGCCCCGGGAGGATTTCAGCCGCTATCCCCGCGACGTGGAAGGCGACCGGAAAAAATGCGAAGCAGCGGGCGTCGACGTGTTGTTCATGCCAGCGGCTGCTGAAATGTATCCTGAAAAGCCGTCGGTCTTCGTTGTTGTCGAGGGGCTATCCGACGTCCTGGAAGGCGCAATCAGGCCCGGACATTTCCGCGGCGTTGCCACGGTGGTCGCCAAGCTCTTTTCCATCGTGAAACCGCACAAGGCGTTCTTCGGCCAGAAGGATTACCAGCAGTGCGCGGTCATCAAGGGCATGGTAAAAGGCCTTAACCTGGACGTGGAAATCGTCGTGATGCCGATTGTCCGGGAAAAGGACGGTCTTGCCATGAGCTCGCGCAACAGCTATCTGAACGTTGATGAGCGGCGTAAGGCCGCGAAGAGCGCGCGGTAGATTA
>JAJYKN010000366.1 GCA_021788515.1 Nitrospirota bacterium
ATGACTATTCCCACCTCGGGCACGCACGGGGAGCCGTTTCCTTCGACTTGATCCAGCGCTATTTTCGGCGGAGAGGGTTCGATGTAAATTATATACGGAACTTTACCGATGTTGACGACAAGATCATCAACCGGGCGAAGGAAGAAAACATCACGCCTGCCGAGGTTGCGCACAAATATATAGAAGCGTACCAGGAAGACATGAAGCGCCTCGGTGTGGGGAGGGCGGATGTGGAGCCCAAGGCGACCGAACACATTGGGGAAATGATCGAGGTGATCAAGGGGCTTGTGGAAAAGGGACACGCCTACGTTGTGGACGGCGACGTCTACTTTCGCGTGGCCAGCTTCAAGGAGTACGGAAAGCTTTCGAAGCGGAATGTCGAAGACCTGAAGGCGGGAGCGCGCGTGGAAGTCGATGAACGTAAGGACGACCCTCTCGATTTTGCGCTGTGGAAAGCATCGAAGCCCGGTGAGCCTGCCTGGGAGAGCCCCTGGGGACCAGGAAGGCCGGGCTGGCATATAGAGTGCTCAGCTATGGGGTTCAAACATCTGGGGACGACTTTCGACATCCACGCGGGCGGCAAGGACCTTATCTTTCCGCACCACGAAAACGAAATTGCGCAGAGCGAGGCCTATTCAGGCAAAAAATTTGTGAACTACTGGATCCACAACGGTTTCGTGAATATCAACCAGGAAAAGATGTCCAAGTCTCTCGGTAATTTTTTCACGATCCGGGACATTCTCGACCAGTACGATGCGGAAGTAGTGAGGTTTTTTCTTCTTTCCACGCACTACAGGAGCCCGATTGATTTTTCCGACGCGAACTTGAAGGACGCCAGGGCGGGGCTTGATCGTTTCTACACCATGAAAGAGGGGATCTTGAAGTTTCTTGCGGGAAAGAATCCGTCGACGGCCAAGCCCGAGGAGGTCGTCGAAGTTGCCGATCGGACCACCTATGAAAAAATCAAGAACCTGCCGAAAGCGTTCGAAGAAGCGATGGACGATGATTTCAATACCGCTTTTGCCGTGGGACTCATTTATGATCTTGTCCGGGACATCAACAAGTTCCTGGCCGAAGCTGATAAGAAAAATGAGGACGCCGCATACATCGTCCTGTCGGCAGCCCTCGCATCCTTTCAGGATGTCAGCAAAACGCTCGGCATATTCCTGCGCAATCCCGAGGAATGGTTTCGGGAAGGCCGGCGTGGAGACAGCAAGGTTACGCTTTCCGTGGAGCGGATAGAAGAACTCATCCATCTCAGGAACGAAGCCCGGGCACGCAAGGACTGGGTTGAGGCGGACAGGGTAAGAAAAATCCTCGACGACGGCGGCGTGGAGCTGTTCGACCGGGCCGATGGGACGGTTTGGAAGCCGAAGTAAGGAAAAGAAACCAGGGATAGTTCAGTGCACGAATTTCACGAAGGTCGAAAGTGCCGGGGTGTTCGAGCATTTCGTTCTTTCGCGTCATTCGTGTTTATTTTTTGAGATGGTCCGTTCTTATGCACAGAGACAAAATAATCGGCATCAATCCCGTCACCGAAGCGCTCCGATCAGGCAGGCCCATCCAGCGTTTACTGGTCGCTGAACAGCGAAAAACGGACCGCGACGTGCAGGCGATCTTGAGGCTCGCCAAAAGCAACGGCGTCGAAGTGAGAATGACGACGCGCGACGCTTTGAACCGGGAAGTGCCCCAGGCAGCGCACCAGGGAGTGGTCGCTTTTGCGTCCGCGCGGGAGTATGCAGAGCTCGATGATATCCTTCAGCTCCCTGCGCAAAAAGGGCAGACGCCGTTGTTCCTGGTCCTTGACGGTGTCGAGGACCCGAGAAATCTCGGGGCTATTTTGAGGACTGCCGAGGCTGCCGGTGTTCACGGCGTTATCATTCCCGAGCGGCGGGCTGTCGGGCTCACTGAAACCGTTGCAAAGGCTGCAGCAGGAGCGCTGGAATATGTTCCCGTCGTAAAAGTCGTCAATATTACGAACACGATCGAGGAACTCAAAAAGGCGGGGGTCTGGGTTGTGGGCGCCGAGGCAGGCGGAGAGAGGGCCTACTGGGACGCCGACTTTGTCCGGCCGACAGCGCTGGTACTTGGCGGCGAGGGCAAGGGCGTGCGCAAACTGGTGAAGGAGCGCTGCGACTATCTCGTTTCATTGCCGTTGATGGGCAATATCAGTTCCCTCAATGTTTCGGTGGCCGCCGGGGCGCTTCTCTATGAGGTATTACGACAGCGCCGAACTCGCTGATATCCCCTTTACCTTTGTCAAGTGGCTGCATAACAACCTATTTCATAAAGCGAGCTCATCGAATCTTTTTGCTTGACAAATTTAACTGCAATCCATTATAATTACTATTCTTTGGCGCGGCAGCCGGAGTGCGCGCATTTGTTCTGTCCCAGGCATGCGTGACGTGGTGTCCAAAGAATCCTGCCACCGTAACTCAGTTGGTAGAGTAGCTGATTTGTAATCAGCCTGTCGGGGGTTCGATTCCCTTCGGTGGCTCCACTTGAATACTTTCAGTTTAGTTGTGGGAGGCTGTTGTAGCGTTGTGCGGGGAGGTGCCCGAGTGGCCAAAGGGAACAGACTGTAAATCTGTCGGCGTCAGCCTACGGAGGTTCGAAACCTCCCCTCCCCACCACTTTCAGATAGCAAAATTGTCGATTGCGGAATGCAGATTGAAAGCTTTACAAATCCGAAATAGGCAATCCGGAATCGATCGAATGCGGGAATAGCTCAGCTGGCTAGAGCGCAAGCCTTCCAAGCTTGGGGTCGCGGGTTCGAATCCCGTTTCCCGCTCCATTTTTTTACCGCCCATGTAGCTCAGTTGGCAGAGCACATCCTTGGTAAGGATGAGGTCAGCGGTTCGATCCCGCTCATGGGCTCCAGTACTTCAGGGTTTTTATATAAATAATAATAAAAACAACAAAATTTTTACACTTCCTCAGAGGAGGCGAACACTATGGCAAAGGCAAAATTTGAAAGAACAAAA
>JAJYKN010000367.1 GCA_021788515.1 Nitrospirota bacterium
CAACTTAGCGTCAAAGCCTTCGGCATGGGGCAGCAGAGGGGCGACCATGACAAAGGTCTTTATTCCCGCTGCATGAAGAATTCCCAATGCCTCGACGCGCGCAGCGACAGGCGGGGCCCCGGGCTCGAAGATCCTCCGCACCTTCTCGTCAGCGGTCGTAATGGTGAATCCGACCTCGCAATCCGTTGACCGTTTCAGGATCTCGATGTCCCGCAGGACCAGGGGCGATTTTGTCTGGATCGTGATCGGCCAGTTGTTCTCCACGAGGATAGCGACGCATCTCCTGGTAAGCGTATACTTTTTTTCGAGATCTTGATAGGCATCGCAGACCCCGCTGATCCAAACGTTCCCTTTTTTCTTTTTCCTGACCTCACGGGCCAGGAGTTCCGGAGCGTTTATTTTTACATCCACAAATGCCCCCCAGGGTTCACGGTGTCCGGTAAACCTCTTCATGAACTTTGCATAGCAGTAGGTGCAGTTGTGCTGGCATCCGACATAGACTTCGGCTTTGCCGACGTTTTCGGGTCGCTCAAGCGCGCGCCGGAAAGTCTCAGAGAGCGGATCGCAGAGATCCCCGGCGTAAATCTTGTCGAGACGCACGTGGCAGCTGACGTAAAGCTCGACATCAAAGGCTTTAACGAGCCGGTCTCGGCCCGCCTCATGTCCGTTCCGAACAACGGGCGGCCGCTCCTGAACAGGCTCTACCTCCGGACCGGCAGGATGGTGGACCCGGCAAAGGATAACGAGGTGGTCGTGAGCGAAGCTTTTGCCGAGGCCCATGGGTTCAAACCCGGCGATTCCTTCGGCGCGGTGATCAACGGGCGGTGGAAGACGCTCGTCATCACCGGCATCGCGCTCTCCCCGGAGTTCGTTTTGCAAGTAAAGCCCGGGGGGATCAGCCCGGATTTCAAGCGCTACGGCATCCTCTGGATGAGCCGCGAGGCCCTGGGCAAGGCTTACGACATGGACGGGGCCTTTAATGATGTGGCGCTGACGCTCTTGCCCGGTGCGAAGATCGAGGACGTGGTCGCCAGGCTCGACGCGGTCCTCGACCGCTACGGCGGGTTCGGCAGTGTGGGCAGGAAGGACCAGATGTCGAACCGCTTCCTGAACGAGGAATTCCGGCAGCTCGATCGTTTTGCCGAGGTCTTTCCGGCGATCTTCATCGGCGTGGCGGCCTTTCTCCTGAACGTCGTCATCAGCCGCACCGTCAGCACCTAGCGGGAGCAGATCGCCGCGCTCAAGGCGATCGGTTACAGCAATCTCGACGTGGGCGTACACTTCACGAAACTCGTGCTCTTTATCGTCCTGATCGGCGTCGCAGCCGGCACCGGCGCAGGCGTGTGGCTCGCCAGGGGCCTGGGAAGGATTTACCTGGAGTTCTACCGCTTTCCCTCTTTCGACTTCGAACTCAGGCCATCGATCGTTGTTGCCGCGGTCGTCATTACCGCCGGCTCTGCATTTCTGGGAACGCTCCGGGCAGTGCGCCAGGCCGCCATGCTTCCTCCGGCCCAGGCCATGCGGCCGGAACCTCCGATGAGCTACAAGAAGACCGTGCTCGAAAGGATCGGTCTGGAAGCAATTCTTTCGCAGCCCACACGCATCATTCTCCGGAACATCGAACGAAAGCCCGTCAAGGCCCTGCTGTCCGTGGTCGGGATCTCCTTCGGGTGCGCGGTCATGATCGCTGCCAGGTTCTTCAGCGATTCCGTGGATTTCATGGTCGATGTGCAGTTTCGGCAGGCCCAGCGCGAGGACATGACGATCACCTATATCGAGCCTGCGGCGCGAAGGACGATCTACGAGCTTAAGGGGCTGTCGGGTGTTGAGCACGTCGAGCCCTTTCGGACCGTTCCGGCGCGCTTCCGCTTCGGCCACCGCACCTACCGGACCGTGATCCAGAGCTTCGAGCCCGGCACCAAACTCCACCATCTTCTCGACACAAACCTCAAGCCCATCGAACTCCCGCCCACCGGGATCGTTCTTACCGATTATCTGGCCACGATGCTCGGAATCAAACCAGGAGACCTGCTCACGGTCGAGGTCCTGGAGGGGAACCGCCCCGTGCGGCAGGTCCGCGTTGTCAGTCTCGTGAAGCAGTATATCGGCGTCATGGGCTACATGGACCGGAGCGCGCTCAATCGCCTGATGCGCGAGGGAAACCTCGTGTCCGGCGCGTATTTGACCGTGGACAGCGCGAAGCAGTCCACGGTGTACCGCAAACTGCGGGTCACCGTGGAGGAGGAGGGGAGGACGCGGGTGAAGGACCGCTTCGTGGTCTCGGCTCCCGTATCCGGATATCTCCGGCGCATCGGTCTTGAGGTAGGCGACAGGATCAGCAGGGGGCGGCAGATCGCCGCCCTGGAACCGCTCCGCTCCACGGTCCTGGACCCCCGGAGCCGCGCCGAGGCCGAGGCTGCTGTTGCGTCGGCAAAGGCGGCGCTCGCGGCGGCGAAAGAGAAAACGCGCGCTGCTGCAGCCGATGCTGAATACGCCAGGGAGCGGAATATCCGCATGAAGAAACTTGCAGGGGGCGGGTTCATCTCCAAAGACGATCTCGAACAGTCGGATTCCGCGGCCAAGAAGGCCGAGGCCACGCGGCTCTCCGCGGAAGCGGCGGTCATCGCCGCGGCTGCGGACGTGGAACGGGCCGAAAGTACGCTCCGCTATTCCGCTGCCGAGCATTCCTCGGGCGACGAAAAGACCGTGATTGTGCGCGCGCCGGTGAGCGGCAGGGTGCTCAAGATCCATCATGAGAGCGAAGGCGTGGTGAACGCCGGCGAGCCGCTCCTCGACATCGGCAATCCCGGGAGCCTGGAGGTAAAGGCCGAAGTGCTCTCGACCGATGCGGTGAAGATCAGAAAAGGGACGCCCGTGATCTTCGAACGATGGGGAGGCGACCGGCCGTTGTCAGGACAGGTGCGCGTCGTGGAGCCCGCGGGGTTCACCAAG
>JAJYKN010000368.1 GCA_021788515.1 Nitrospirota bacterium
TCAATGTCCTGTTCTTTGATGCCGATGCCCGTGTCAGCGACAGCTATCTCCAGCCTGCTGCTTCCGATGATGGAGAGCGACAGGGTGATTTCGCCCTGTTCCGTGAACTTGGCGGCATTGCCCGCCAGGTTCATAATGATCTGTCGAAGCTTGATGGGGTCCGTTGCAATCATGATCGCAAGGGGCGGCGCCTCCACCTTTACTGCAACAGGCTTTTTCCCGACCAGGATGCGCGTCGTTTCTGCGATTTCCGAGATAAGTGAAGTCGCGTTAATATCCTGGAACGTCACCTCCATCTTTCCCGCCTCGAGCTTCGACAGATCGAGAATATTCGTAATGATGGCCCTGAGGTTCGTCGCACTCAAGATCATGAAGGAAAGCCGTTCTTTTATCTGTTCAATCGAGCCTTTTTCCGCCGACATCCTCAGCAGTTCGGCAAGCCCGATAATGGCGTTCACCGGAGACCGCAGCTCGTGGGTCACGTTGGCGAGGAACTGCGATTTCACTTGATTGATCTTTTCCAGCTCCTTCGCCCGTGCGCTTGCCATCTCTTTCTGAAGGATGTTGGTGGCAAGGGAGTTGCTTTGCTGGATCACGAGCTGTTTGACCGACAAAAGCCCCTTGTAGGCGCCGCTAGGGGTTGTCACGATGATCTCGTCGTAGATGTCCTGCGGCTGCCGCTCCAGGGCCTTGTCGATGACCACGTCGAGCCGCTCGTTCTCGGGAACGATGAGCGCAGTCGTATCGGCTATGGCAATGATCGGGTATTTTCCATAAAGCTCGAAACCGAATCTGCGAAAAAGAATAAAAAGCAGCTTCGTCCGCGTAACGAGACCTATTGGTTCTTTCCCCTCGACCACGGCGATCGCATCCAGATCGGTGGTGCTGAAAAAGCGCTCGGCGAGCTTGTTCACAGCGGTCTGCGGTGTTGCCTGTTCGTTCGATACGATGAGTTCGCCGACGGGCAGTACATTTTCCTGCGCGTTTATCGCCTTCATGCAACTTCCTCCCATTTTTCTCTTTCCCTGTTTTCGCCCGTGCAGGGCTTCACGCCGGCGCCCCGGCCGGGTCGTGCGACGCCGCGTCCGCTTTTGCAAATGATACGGTAAACGTGCTGCCCGCGCCCTGCTCGCTCGTGACCGTAATTTTCCCGCCCATGGATTTCACGAGAAGATGAACGATGTAGAGCCCGAGACCCGCTCCTTTTACCCGTTCGCTCCCCTGAGCCCGGTAATATTTCCGGAAAATTCGCGTGAGCTCATCCTGAGGGATCCCGCAGCCCTCGTCTTTTATTGAAAGGCTGACCGTCTCAGGGTGCTCGTCGAAGTAGATCCAGATCCTGCTGCTTTGCGGACTGTATTTCTTCGCATTGGAGAGAAGATTCACCAGGACTTGCCTGGCGGCGGTCCTGTTCACCCTGATACGGCAGGGGCGGAAATTCATGATCACGATTTCCTGCCGTTTTTTGTTCGTCCCGTCATGAAACGTGTCGGCAACATCCCGCACCATATCAACAATATCCACCGTCTCCAGCGGCAGGCTCCCCCCGCTTTCAAGCCGCGACAGGAGGGACGCGTCGTTCAAGAGGCTTTCCGCGTGCGCAGCAGCGGTATGGATCGGTTTCAGATAGATCCGGGGGTCTGCCTTCTTGAGCGCCACGCTTGAATAGCCGCCGATAACGGTCATGGCATTTCTCATTTCGTGGATCATGTATTGCAGGGCCGTGTCCTGCTCCTGCGCGCGGGCAGTACACTGCCTGACCGCGTCTTGCCGGTCGAGGTGCTTCCGCACCTTCAGCAGCAGTTCTTTCATGGAATAGGGCTTTGCCAGGTAATCATCGGCGCCGAGACTCAGGCCCTTCACGCGCGACTCTTCGTCCGACAGGGCCGTCAGCATGATGATCGGCAGCGACTTTCCTTTTGAACTTTCGCGTAAAATACGGCACACTTCCCACCCGCTCAGTTCGGGAAGCATGACGTCCAGAAGCACGGCGTCCAGCTTGTGGCACTGTACGGCGTCTATCGCTTCTTCTCCATTGCGCGCAACCACGGTTTGATAGTTCTCTTTTTGGAGGTGATAGCGAAGAAGTTCCGCGCAGTCATTTTCATCTTCAACAATGAGGATCTGTTTATTCATAGAGCGATTTTTCCTGACCTTTACACTTACGTTGCAGCAGGTACTATACAGGGATTTTGTTACAGGAGTATGACGCCTTGGTTAAATGTTAGTTACCACGCGCCCGGCCACGCAGCGGGGAGGGAGGAGGCGCCTGCGTGTCCGGGCCGGTCCAGGGGATGATATGCGCGATGGACTTTTTCAGGTCATTGGTTTGAGCGGCAGGGAAACCGTAACGATCGTGCCTTCTCCCTGCTTACTCGCAATGGAGAGCTTGCCGTCGAGTTTCTTTACCAGGGCCTTGACGATCCTGAGTCCCAGGCCGGAGGTCGCGAGGCCGTTCATTTCGACGTCATACCCATGATCGGACGATTCAAGCAAGGAGGCAACCTGTTCCGGCGCCATCCCTCTCCCGGTGTCTGCGACGGTCAGCTTCAGCTCGCCGTCGTCCCTGCTCGTAATAAGGGCGATCCGACCCCGGTCGGTAAACTTCACCGAGTTGCTCATGAGCCCTGTCACAATCTGCCTGATCTTGGACGGGTCCGAATAAATGACAACGGGACTGGGGCAGGAGGCGTCCATGATGGTGATCGCTTTGTCGCCTGCGAGAGGACGCGCCGCCTCAGTCGCCTCATGGAGCACCGCGATAAGGTCGAATTGTTCGGAGGCCGCACCGTCAGGGTCCGCTTCAATCTTCTTAAGATCGAGTATATCGGAGATGGACGACGCAAGGTCCGCGGCCTCCGCAACGAGGAGTGAAAGCCTGTTTTGCACGCTCTCCAGCTCGCCCTTCTCGTATGCTACGCGCATGAGAGAT
>JAJYKN010000369.1 GCA_021788515.1 Nitrospirota bacterium
AATGCAGCCGCATCCCGAGGCGCGGTGAAAACACCGTCCCGGAACGTGGTATAATAGTATTAGATTATTGAGGATGATTTCAGTCTGAATATTTTCCTCCGCCGCACAGAGCCGTAAGAGCCGTTGAAGCAACAGGGAGGTGACCCATGGGTGCCGCTATGACCGACAAGATCGCCGATCGTCCGTGGTTTAAATTTTACGAGGCCGGCGTTTCTCCCAGCCTTGCATACCCCGAGACAACGCTCGGAACGGTGCTGGCCCGGACCGCGGGGAAATACGCCGACCATACCGCGCTGCTGTTTTACGGAAGGAAGATCATCTATGCGGAACTTGATGCTCTCGTAAATAAATTTGCCCGCGCCCTCATTGGTCTCGGAGTAAAGAAGGGAGACCGGGTTGCGCTCATGCTCCCCAACATCCCGCAGATGGTCATCGCCTATTACGGGACGCTCCGCACGGGCGCCGTTGCCGTGCCCACGAACCCCCTGTATCATGAGCACGAGCTCGAGGTCCAGCTCAGGGACAGCGGCGCGGAAACGCTCGTCGCGGTGGACATGTTCCACCCCGTTATCTCGCACATACTGCCGAAGACGAACGTCAGGAACCTCATTCTCTGCGGGATCAAGGACTTTTTGCCCTTCCCCCTGAACGTGCTCTACCCGATCAAGGCGCGCATCGATAAAGAATGGGTCGGCGTCAAGCGGGTGCCGCCGATTTATGATTTTCTCGCCCTCATGAAAAACGAGTCAAGCGCTGCCGTGAACATGCCCGTCTCACCCGGCGATGTGGCCTTATTCCAGTACACAGGCGGCACAACGGGAATCCCCAAGGGAGCGATCCTGACCCATCGCAATCTCGTGGTAAACGCGGTGCAAAGCAGGGCGTGGCTCAACCTGCGAAATGAAGGAGAAGCCGTCATTCTTGCCGTCATTCCCTTTTTCCATGTGTATGGCATGACGACGGCCATGAACCTCGGCATCCTCATCGGCGCAGAGCAGATCCTTCTTCCGAAATTCCACACCAAAGAAGTGCTTCGGTTCATCGCGAAATACCGGCCCCAGATATTCCCGGGGATCCAGGCCATGTATCTCGCAATTGCCCACTACCCCAAAATCCACCGTTATGACCTGTCATCGCTCACCGTCGCCTTAAGCGGGGCAGGCCCCCTGATGCATGAAGTGCAGGAGCAGTTCGAAAGTCTGACCAAGGCGCGGATCGTCGAAGGGTACGGTCTGTCCGAGGCATCGCCGGTGACCCACGCCAATCCTATCTTCGGCAACCGCAAGGTAGGAAGCATCGGCTTGCCCTGGCCGGATACGGACGCGCGGATCGTGGATATTGAAACAGGAATGAACGTGCTGCCAATGGGCGAAGCCGGCGAACTCGTGGTTCGCGGGCCCCAGGTCATGAAGGGATACTGGAATAAACCCGGGGAAACCGCCGAGGCGCTCCGCAAGGGCTGGCTGCACACCGGCGATATCGCAAAAATGGACGAGGACGGCTACTTCTCCATCGTCGGCCGCATCAAGGACATGATCAAGACCGTTGGGGAGAACGTTTACCCCCGCGAGGTCGAGGAGGTACTGTACACGCACCGGAAAGTGAAGGAAGCCGCGGTCGTCGGGCTTCCGAACGAGGAGTATCTGGGCGAGAAGATCAAAGCCTACATTGTTCTGAAGGAAGGGGAAACCGCGACGGCAGAGGAGATCATCGAGTATTGCAGGGACCAGCTTTCGAAGTTCAAGGTGCCGAAGGAAATAGAGTTCCGCGACCAGCTCCCGAAGACCCTGGTCGGCAAAGTGCTGAGGCGGGTGCTCAAGGACGAAGAAATGAAGAAGGCGCAGGCGAAATGAACCTTTGAGGACGCTGATTTCCGCCGATGAACGCAGATGAGCATTGTAGTAGTTCCTATTTTCACCATGCATCCGCAACCGGAAATAGTTTCAGATTTTCGTTGCGCCCTTTTCAGTAACTACATCGTGAGGTGCTTATGAAAGATGTCGTCATCGTTGACGGTTTTCGTACTCCCTATGCCAAGGCAGGCACGGTCTTCAAGGACGTGCCCGCCGTCGACCTCGGGGCCGCCATTGTCAAGGAAGTTATCAGCCGGACCGGGATCGACAAGGAGCGTATCGACGAGGTGATCGTCGGCAACGCCGGCATGCCTGCGGAGGCAGCCAACATCGCCCGGGTCATCGCCCTCCGTGCCGGGATCCCCGAGCGCATCCCTGCCTACAGCGTGCAGCGAAACTGCGCCTCGGGCATGCAGGCGGCGGCAAGCGCCTACACCCAGGTCCTCGCGGGCATGAGTGAGATCGTGCTCGTTGCGGGCGTGGAGTCCATGTCTAATTATTCCTTCTATATAAAGAAGAAGCTTCGCGATGCGATAACGGCCGTGCAACGGGCGAAGTCGATCAGCGCAAAAGCCCGGGCCATCCTCTCGCTCAGGCCGAAAGACCTTGTTCCCGTCGTTGGTTTGATCGACGGCCTCACTGACCCCGTGTCCGGCCTGATCATGGGCGAGACCGCGGAAGTGCTCGTGCGAGACTTCGGCATCACCCGCCGCGAACAGGACGAGTTTTCACTTCTGAGCCACCAGCGCTGGACCGCGGCAAACGAAGCGGGCAAGTTCAAGAATGAAGTGGTCCCGTATTACGTGCCGCCGAAATTCGGGCCCGTGGAGGAAGACATCGGGCCGCGAAAAAACCAGACTTTGGAAGCGCTCCAGAAGCTGCCGCCCTACTTCGACCGGCGATACGGGACCGTTACGGCCGGGAACTCGTCGCCGATCACCGACGGAGCTGCGGCGGCCTTGATCATGAGCGCAGACAAGGCAAAGGAACTCGGGTATAGGCCGCTCGGGTTTATCAAGGCAGTCGCCTTTGCCGGGCTCGACCCCTCCCGCATGGGTCTCGGTCCGGTCTTCG
>JAJYKN010000370.1 GCA_021788515.1 Nitrospirota bacterium
CGGGAGGCAAATTCGTCTGCCTCGAACTGACGCGGCCGAACTATCGCTGGTTCCGCTTCCTCTACGAGTGGTACGTCTTCAAGGTCATGCCGGTCATCGGCAGGCTGGTCGTCAAGGCCGCTGCGCCCTATCTCTATCTGCCCCGCTCCATTAATTCCTTTTACCCCCCCGGCGAATTCAAGGACATGATCCACGGATGCGGCTTCGAGAGCATACGGGTCGACTCGCTGACCTTCGGCATTGCAACGCTGTATAGGGCGGTGAAAAGTGGATAGGGTTGCAATCCTGTGCAAAAAAGACAAGGACCTGATGGAGAGTTTTTCCCGCTTGAGCCTGAGGTGCGCCGGGAAACGGTCGCTGCTGCTCACCAGTCTCCCTTTTTTCTCCTCCTATCTCGAGGCGAATGTGAAGAAAGAAGTGGATAAGGACCGCCTCATCATCCAAACAACAGCGCAGGAATATCTCGCGGGAAAACCTCGTTGCGAACTGGACCTTGAAGATATGTTCGAGAAGACCAAACAGGTCGACAAGGCCTTCCTGAGCAGTCTGATGATCCCTTCCTTTTCCTTTCACGTGCGGTACAGCGATTTCGCCGACATCCGGATCCAGCGCATCTGGCTCATCTCCAAGACCGTTTACGCGCTTCTGGCGAAATGGCCGGAAACAGCCTCGCTCGCCGATGTTGTCAGAAATGCCTACTCGGGAGCGCAGTTTAAAGAGCGCCTTGCGGACATCCTCCATCTCTACAACGAGGAAACGAGAATATTGAGCAAGTCGATCCGCCTCGGCCCCCTGAACCATGCGGTTGGTTCCTATGCCGAAACCATGTACCAGGCGATGGAGGAAATTGCAGCGAAGCTTACCGAGCGTTATACGAAAAACATCTACGGAGACCAAACCGTCCATGCCTAAGCCTGACCTGCTTTTGCTCCATCCGCCGAGCGTATTCCGCTTCCGCGATTTGCCGCTCTTCTTCGGCCCGGTGAGCGACGTGGTGCCGTCGTCGTCGATCTTCGAGATCTATCCCATCGGGTTTTTGACTATTTCGAATTACCTGACCAAGCGCGGCATCCCCGTGCGGATCATCAACATGGCCCTCCGAATGCTCCGCTCCCGTTCCTTTGACGCCGAGCAATTCGTCAAGGACCTTGACGCAAGGGCTTTCGGCATCGACCTGCATTGGCTCCCTCATGTGGACGGCAGCCTGAGCCTTGCGGAACTGGTAAAAAAACATCATCCTGACAAGCCGGTCATCCTGGGCGGTCTCAGTGCAACGTACTATCACGAAGAGATCATGCGGGATTATCCCTTTGTGGATTTCGTTGTCTGCGGCGAATCAACGGAAGAGCCGCTCAGGCTGCTGATGGAGGCGATAAAATCGGGAGGCCGATACGAAGAGGTGCCGAACCTCGTATGGAGGGATGAACAGGGCCGGGTCAGGAAGAACGAGCGCTCGTACAAGCCGGAAAACCTCGATTACGTTGACTTCGATTACGCCCATCTTCTCAAGATGGCGATCAAGTACCGGGACCCGTCAGGATACATACCGTTCAAGTACTGGCTCAGCTACCCCGTGACCGCGATCTTCTCCGTCCGGGGGTGCAACCACAACTGCGGCACCTGCGGCGGATCGATTTCTGCGTTCAAGACAGTATGCGAACGGTCCCACGCCTGTTTCCGCTCACCGGAGCTCATGGCCGAGGACATCAGGAAGATAGCGGATTACACCGGCGCGCCCATGATCGTGCTCGGAGATTTGCTTCAGGCAGGCAGGGAGTACAGCGATCGATTCCTCGATGCCGTCAAGAAGCGCCGAATCAAGAACGAGATCTGCATTGAATTTTTCCGGCCGCCGTCGACCGAGTTTCTCAAAAAAGCCGCAGACAGCATCGAAACGTTCAATGTCGAGATATCGCCGGAATCCCACGACATTAACGTGCGCAAGACCTTTGGGAAGGATTACGACAACACTGCACTCGAAGGAATGATCGAAACGCTGATCGAGGTCGGGTGCAAGCGGGTCGACCTCTTCTTCATGGTGGGCTTGCCGAACCAGACCTACCAGTCGGTCATGGACACGGTCTCCTACTGCGGCAAGCTCCTGGAGAAGTTCGGCGCCAAAGAAAACAAAGGCAAAGTACTTCCCCTGATCGCGCCGCTCGCGCCGTTTATCGACCCCGGCAGCGTAATTTTTGAGAACCCGGAGAAATACGGGTACCATTTTTTCGCGAAGACCCTGAAAGAGCATAGGCAAGCCATGCTCCAGCCGAGCTGGAAATTCTCATTGAATTACGAGACAAAGTGGATGACGCGGGATGATATCGTGAAGGCAACCTATGACGGGGCGTTGAAGCTCCTCGCGATCAAAGAGGAATACGGGGTCATCAGCGAGCAGACTGCTCTTAAGATCCGAGATCACCTTGAACGGGCGATCGTCCTGAGCGCAAAGATCACTGATCCAGAACATATTGACGACGAACTCCGCAAGGAAATCTTCAGCCTGAATACGCTCGATATCGTATGCGGCAAGCATGAACTCGACTGGCCCGTCAAGGGTTGGAAGCTCAAACTGCCGCATATCATGAAGCTGGTGTTCTCCGAAGTCCGGCAGGACATGCGCTCGCGCAACCCCTTCTTCCCTCTGCTGCCGAATAAATCGACATTCCGGTAATTAAAAAAAGGATGAACCGTGAAGTTCATCCGTCTTCTTTTTCCCGCCTTCGAAAGTTTAGACTCTTTCGCATTAAAAACGACATCACATAAATAAAAACCGTTTTCGTGCAAAGACGCAAAGAAAGAACCTCATGAGAACGGTTAGTCTTAAAAAAATGAAAAATAAGGATTTGCGTTAAGAACTTCGCCCCGGATTTAACCCGTTTTCCGCAGTTAAAAATGCGAAGTTCAATTAAATCAATTTATTAGCT
>JAJYKN010000371.1 GCA_021788515.1 Nitrospirota bacterium
GGTTTCTAATCTATGCGTGGAGTCTGTGAATGGCGGCTTTATGCAGCCTTGACCACCAGCACGGCACAACCTGCGGCTTTTATGACCTTTTCCGTCGAGCTCCCATAAGGATTTTCTGGACACCCGTTTTCCCGTAGGTTCCCATAACGATCAGGTCAACGCCTCTGCCGCCGGCTGTTTCCACAATCACGTCATGTGACCGGCCCAGGGGCGTGATCGCTTCTGCTTCGACCCCTGTGGCATGTGCAAACTCTACGGCCTGGTTCACGCGGTTTTTTCCCTCGTCTAACTCGCTGCCATCGCGCAAAGCTGTGAGCACGATGAGATGGCTTCCGCAACGTTTTGCGATCACAATCGCTTCCTGGACTGCGGCATTGGCGTGAGTTGATCCATCAGTTGCAACCAGTATATTTTGATAGGTTATTACAGCCGCCCTTGGAACAACAAGCACTTTGCAGGGCGCATGACCGATTACCTTGGAGGCGACTTCGCCTATTAAGAGCTTTGCCAGGCCTCTCCGGCCCCTTCTGCCGATGACGATCATATCGACGTTCTTCTCGACGGCCGCATTAACGATGGACCGATACGGTTCCTCACCTTCGAGCAGCTCAGTATCGCACATCACGCCTTCCGATCGTGCCCTCACTTTTACAGAGTCCAGGTAATGCTGTGCTTCCTTTTCTTCCTTTTCGAAGAATTTGGAGCCGATCGTCTCAAACTCCGGATTTGTTTCGAGCACCGACATCGCATAAAGCCTGCTGGAACACCTTTTAGCAAAATTAATGGTTTCCCGAACAGCACCCTCGCTGTACTCTGAGCGGTCTGTTGCCAGGAGAATCTTTTCTACTCCTGTTACCGGGCAGGCCTGTGGGGAATTCATGATGTTCTCCTTTTTTTCTTGATAGTTATTTACCGTCGGAATCTGTGCTTGCGATCTTCTCCAAATACCTCATCATTACAAATCTAACTTTTGTTCCATGCCGTGCCAAGAGCGGGCCGTATGACTCAATCCTTTTGGCCGCTGATACGGCAGGCTCAGCGAGCAGGGAGCGACCGGCCACTTCTTTCTTAATTGACACTCCTTAGCTTTTATGATTAAATACTTCCCATGAAAACCAATTACCTGGATTTATCGCTTGCAGATATTTTGTTGCTGATCGGTGTGCAGGCTCGCACCGGAGAGCTGGTCGTGGAGGCCGGGAACAACATCGGCACGGTACTGTTTCACCAGGGGAAAATCATCCAAGCCTTCTCTCCTTATTCGAGGGCAATCGGCGACCTGCTGGTCGAAGACGGCTTGATAACCGATACCGAGTTGCTTGAAACGCTGAGGCTGCAAAAAATGAACGCTTACGCGCCTCTGGGCGCGCTGCTGTTGAAAACTGGGAAGGTCACTTTTGAAGTGATCGAAATGATGGTGCACGAGCAGATTCGGCAGGCGGTGAATGAATTCAAGTCGTGGAACGGGCTGAATTACAGTTTTTCTGCCAAAGACATTGTTCCCTTTGACCGGATCCATTTGCCGACGCAGGAATTTATTCCCACCGAAACGATTCACGCAGCCAAGACTTTTCTTTCTTACGAATCGCCAGTTCCGGAAGTATCTTCGTCTCCCGCTCCTGCTTCATCAGCCACGGTATAGCCTTCGCGCGCCCTTCTCCGCCTGGAACCTCCGCTCATTGGCCTGTGAAGCGCCTCCCTGAGCTGCTCTCTCGCATTGTTGAACATTGTGGCATATGCCTCGCTGCGATAATCGGGATATGTGTAATCCATGGACGTAAAACGCCGTTCACGCATGCTGTAACGGAGCGTTACTTCCGCATAAATGTTCGAGCCGATGTAGATCCTGTGCGAAAAGTCCTTGGTGGTCGCGAGAACGACCTTAGCCTCCGTGACGTACCCAGGATCGATGTTGATTCTCCGCCGGGCAGGACCCGGCAAGGTGAATTTTTTTTCGAGGTCGTTCGTGAAAAGTTTGATTTGCGGCAGCAAAACAGGATCGATGACCTGTTCGCAAAAAATGAACTTCCGGAGAATGCCTGTCCCCATTTCTGTCCGGTAATAATCCGTCTTGTCCCACGGCCAGACTTCGCTCACATAATCAAGCGGTCCGTACTGATTGCGCAGGATATCCAGGCAGGTGTCGAACAGCGCTGGTTCCGGCGAAAGCATTCCGAAGAACAGCTTGACGGGCAGTGGATGTCGAATATCTCCCATAACACTCGTTTCAATAATTGCGCTAGTTTGAAATATACCCGGTCAAGCCGCCGGGTCCGGTGAGGGGAAGCTCCAGTTCCACTTCCACGCCGTTGTTCACATCACGCTCTTCAACTACTTTGTATCCCTTGAGGAACCCGGAGATTCTTACCGTGAACGTGTCTCCAGCCATGGTCGATTTCAGATCGTGCTTCGGGTCCAGCTTTATCTGCTCGACAATCAGGAGAAGGTTGCGCTCGGCAGCGGACAAGGCAGCGCGTTTGGCCATTTCATGCATCGCCGTGCGGTTCGATGTGTTTGCCGGATAGATGCCTCTTCCTTTTGCGCGGATGACTTCGCGTCTCCAGTCGATCCCGTGGATCGGGGTGACATAGAGCAACCTCATGTTTTGCGATGCCGGGTGGTTCTCCGAAATTTGAACAGCAGCCCTGCCTCCGGCGTAGCCGGGCGCAGTTGCCTGGAGCGTGTACTTTCCCGGTGAAAGGGCGGTGAATTCATATCTTCCTTCAGGAGAGGCGTTAATCGTTGCCCGTTCCTGACCTTCGGACAGCAACGTGACTTTGATGTTCGTGCCCGCGGGTAAAACGGTGCCGGTAACAGAGGCTGTGCTGGAAAGTTGAGCGAGCCGGACCGGCGGCAGACTTGCAGTTTTCCCCGCATCGATGGAGACGCTCTCAAAATTTACGGGAAACGGCGATGA
>JAJYKN010000372.1 GCA_021788515.1 Nitrospirota bacterium
CCCTGCCCATGATGTTATTGGCCAGAATGACATCAACCTCGACCGTAGGATTGCCCCGCGAATCCAGAATTTCCCGTGCTGTTATATTCATGATCTTAGCCACAATTCAATCTCCTTATCTTACTCCAAATAGATTTTATAGCGTATTGATCAAAGTCGATGCTTTTAACTATGATCACTGTAACACTGGGCTCCATGTATCGAAAAAGTGGTCCATGGCAATAGAGTCGGTGAAAGGAATATGTCCATACCAGATTGTTAATTGCTTTTCCGCAGTTATCTTTATGTCCTTATCGACGATTACCTTCCACATAGCCGCAACAAGCCCTGACCTATCGGCTCCTCCCTGACAATGTATCAGGATCGGACGTCTTGCAGATCTGAAAACTTCAAGCAGCTTCCGCACCTGCGTTTGATCAAGCTCATGATAAGCAGACATCCCAACATCATAATGTTCCACTGCAAATCGGGAGCATGTTTCTATTTCATCTATATACCACGTCTCGTCAGCGTTTCGACCGCGCAAGTTTAAGACGCTTTTAATGCCGAATTTTTTAATGTAGTGTTCAAGCTTATCGCTGTCAAGCTGAGCCGATCGATATGCCTCGCCCGGCGTAATGGGATGAAAATTCCCTATTGCCGCGATATAGCTGACGTAAACGCCGATCAAGAGCACTGCCAAGGAAATCGTTAAACCTATTATTTTAAGATCGCGCCGCATCGGATCTCCTTATCGCTGCGATAAATACAGTAAACAATACGGCAGAAACTGCAGCTGTGGACGCGCCAAAATAGAACGTCGCAGCCGGTGAAACATGGTCCCAGAGCCAACCACCGATGAGGCTTGCCGGAAACATGGCAAGACCTACGGCAGTAGTATACACACCAAATGCGGTTGCCTTGAAGTCCTGCGGGATGATCGTAGCAAGGAACGCCTTTTGTATCCCTTCCGTGAGCCCCATAAACAGGCCGTAGAAACCGAACAGAATCCAGATGGCCTTTGTTCCCGATGCGACTGCAAAGCCATAGTAGAGTATAGCAAAGAGTATGAAGCCCATCAAAATGAGCCGTTTTCTCCCGAATTTATCCGCAGCCATCCCAGCCGGAACTGCGGATAACGAATAAACAAGGTTGAACAGGAGGTAAACGAGGGGGATCGTGACCGTCGGAATCCCGACCTGCTGCGCACGAAGGATCAGAAACACGTCGCTTGAGTTGCCTACAGCGAAGACCGTCGCGATAACAACAAAGGACTTGAACTTCCAGTCGAAATGCGCCAGCGTCAGCTTCGGCCTTTCGGTCTGCAGAGCAGCGGTCTTTTTCTTTTCCGTGATGAAAAAGACGATCAGCAGCACGGCGATGATGCCCGGTATCATGGACAGCCAGAAGATCTTTCGGTAATCATTCGAGAATAAGCCGAGAAAGAAAAAAGCCAGGCCCGGCCCCACGACCGCGCCCATGGTGTCCATGGAGCGGTGAAAGCTGAAGGCCCGTCCGAGGTATGCTTTTCCCGTGGACTCGGCGATGATGGCGTCGCGCGGAGCAGTGCGCACCCCCTTGCCGAAACGGTCCAGGAATCGCGAGCCCAAAACCTGATGCCAGCCCGAGGCCAGGGCGACAAACGGTCTGCTGAGCGTGGCTATGCCGTACCCGCCGGCCATGAGCCACTTGCGGTTACCGATCCGGTCCGAGTACCAGCCGGAAAAAACTTTGAGCAGACTGGCGGTCGATTCCGCGATTCCTTCGATCAGGCCGATGAGGGACTTGTTCACGCCCAACGTATTTGCAAGAAACAGCGGCACGAGCGGATAGATCATCTCGGAGCTTACGTCCATGAAGAAGCTCACGAATCCGGTAATGGTCACGTTCTTTCCAAAGCCGAACGGTTTCTTCTCTTTATCCATAGCATACCCTTCCTGAATACATCAGAGAGACCACCATTAAAGATTGAATTCCGCTATCACCGGGTAATGATCGGACGCCATGTTAGTGAGAGGATTCTTGATAGCGGAATACGATGTCGCCGTTGCGGCAAGGGCTTTCGTGGCGAGAATATAGTCCGAGCGGAAAGGCACGAACTCAGTGCCTTTAAAGTTCGCGGCTGGGACCGTGGGTTCAATGTGTTTGCCGAGCTTGAAAGCAATGTCTACGAATCCGGCTTGGTAGAGTGTCTTCAGAACACTCCTGTCCGTCGCGCCCTCCGGTGTTACATAGCGAGCCCTGAACCGCGAAGGCAACTCGTCCATGCCGACAGGGTCGGGATCATGGGACGAAACGGAATTGAAATCGCCGGCCACAAGAGTATATGCGCTGTCATCAGCATAATTCACGAGATAAGCAGCCTCACGCAGTCGCACATGAGGGCCGAACGGGCAGAGGTGGGCGCTGATCACGGTCAGCGGCTTTGCGCTTCCCGGTACGGCAAGCGTTGCCGCAACAACAGCATGATGAAAATGCTCCGAGTCTATCTCAACGGAAACGGGCTTGATGGCCGGTTTCACAAAAACTCCGGTATTCTGGCCGGTATGAAGGGCAGGTGCGATAAAGCCTCGCATGTTGATCCGCTCTTCCATCTTAAACAGCAGGCTCATGCCGCTTTGCAGAAACCCCTTCGCCTCCTGAACAAGCAGAATGTCCGGGCTTACTTCATTGATCAACTTCACCTGGGCATCGAATCTCTTGCCGTCATTCCCGTCGAAGCCGCCGAACAGGGTGTTGTATGACATGATTTTCATAGTGTGTCCTCCTGCTTAATTTAGGCATAACGGATGATTGATTTACCACTCATCCATTATGCCCGTGATTTACTTTTAAATATCGTAATACAGGAAGAACTCATACGGATGGGGCCGCAGACGGAGGGCATCCACTTCCTTGGTCCGCTTATACTCGATCCACTTCTCGATGGCGTCCT
>JAJYKN010000373.1 GCA_021788515.1 Nitrospirota bacterium
GCAGGGCATGCGCACGACGGTCCGCGCCCCCTTCACCACCCCGCTGATCTCTTCAATAGGCAGGACCTGGCCGAAGTGCTCCGTTTTTGCCTTGGTTATCATGGCGGCCTTCACCGCCTCGGGGAGCCTGCCTTTTCTTCGGTAGATGGTTTCGATCCGTCCGAGCGTTTGAAACCCTTCGCTGAACGCTGATGTGAGAAAGTTTTTGATGTAGCGGCGGCGGCTGAGATCGGACAGGAGATCGCCTGCATAATTCCGCGCGTTCTTGTACCAGATTTTTCCTTCGCCGTGTTTTGTACAGAGATCACACATGATGATTATTATACCGGGGACGCTGTATAAAGTTCAATGAAAAAGCGCGAACCGCCGCGAAAACCATGTCAAAGGCCTGTCCCGAAGTGTTTGCCGTGGACACCCGATACACGTAGTGCTGGAGAAGCATGGAGCAGGCGAAGAGGTCCGTGGTCTTGCTGTCAGCGAGAGGGATCTTGCTATCGAATTGATGAGGGAGCCGGAGCGGGAAAAGAATGCGGGCGCTCATTTCATCAGCGAAAGAATAGATTTTTTATCCAATTGTTTCAGCAGTTCCTCAATACGCTTCTTATCGCCAGTGAGGGTAATTTTTATAGTCTGCGCCTTCACGGCCGCGGATGTGCGCCGGACGTGCGCCCGGAATACTCCGTTCCCCGACTGCTGCCAATTTCCGTACAGAATTACTGTTTGCCCTTCTTTCCAGGCCGCCGGCCCCGTCCTTTTCCCTTCCAGACGAAACGCAAACGCAGCTCCCGACACTGATAGCGGCTCCCCGCGGCCGGTTTCGAAGACCTCCTCGTTCACCGCAACGCGTATGATGGCCTCGGCATCCTTGATCAGGTAGGGATCCACATCCTCGGAAACTCTCTTATCAACTTCCTCATGGATGGCGCGCATCTTCCTTCCGTTTTCATCAAGCTCATCATTCAACCTTTGTATTTCCGCCTGGTTCTTTCGCCTGGTGGCCTTGCGGAGCGCAAGGGATGCCGTCGTTTGCTGTTTGAGCAGCTCTTCGATCCGCGGGTTGGCAGCATCACCGTTTCGTTCAGCGCTTTCGTTGTAAACCTCATTCAGCTTCTTCTTTTCTTCACGTATCCCTGCAGTGCGCTGATACCTGATCTGATAGATGAAGCGCAAAAACGGAACAGTCTGATCGCGAGCGGACTGCGGCAAGGGATCGCTTTTGGTTTCGCCTGCCACGACCCAACCAACGGGAGCCGGAGGCATTGCTTTTTTTTACCTTGTTCATTGCCGGCAGCACGGTTGCAGTATAAAAATCGACCTCCTGCGAGGGTGCTGTCGGTTCACCAGCAGCATGACCGTGACCAACAGCCAGAAAAAATATCATAAAAACAGAAAAAAATACTGCCGCGAGCCGTCTCATGGCATTTTCCACATGATTACTTTTCATAAATGAAGGAGTCTTGCTATGATTATGTTGTGCTGCTTACCATCCATCAGTTGCCCACCCTGTCCAAATGAAGCTTAGTGCAAAAATCAGGATGAGCATCGATAATCGTGCATGCCGCATCTGTCTGCAGACTAATTCTTTTCGGCAGAGGAGCGGTTTTTTGTGCTGTTCAAAAGCAATCGGTCGCATGAAGAAACGGCACAAAGATCAATTCCGGAGATTAGAGCAACAGGAAAGAAGTTTTGTTATCAAACAATCTATGGAGCCGCTACAGCGATCATCTGGCGCACCTGAAATGAAATGCAACCTTTTTCAGAAACGACTCATCAGAAATCCGGGAAGAGTTTAAGCGACAGGATTTTCCCCTGCCCGATCTCCGCCGTTGCGGACAGGATGCCGCCCTCGATATAGTCGAGCTTGAAGTTTCGATGCCCCTTCGTCGCCACGCTCTTCGCGTCCGCAGGGCAGCCTGCCTCGCAACCGGCAATGCCCTTGACCATGCGCGGCACCAGTCCGCGGACATCCAGTCCGTTCAGTTCCTGTCCTTTGGCTGCAAGGAACTCCTCGATCCTCCCCATGATGGCTTCGAGGTCGAGGCGAAATGGGTTCTCGATGGGAATCGAGATCGCGTCTTTATCAATGCGGATATCCAGTTCCATGCCCGATTAAATCCTCCTTACATGAACGATACGGTATAAGCATACACCGAAGACGCGGGCTATGCTCTGCCAATCATGCGGCACCTGGTATAAAGTACACGATGTTCTATTTCCTGTCAAGAAACAACGGGAGGCGGGACAAATGCACGAGAAGGATAAGATGATGCCCCGGAAGTCAAAGAGCTTGTAATCGCCCAAAGAACGACTTCCCGTGGAGGACCCGATACTAACGCGATGCCGTCATTAAAAGGGCTTGATGCCCCGCGTAATTTCATCCCTGATAAAATTCCGGATCGATTCCCGGTCTTGCGGCATGATCTGCGTGAATTGAAGGCCCATGCCGGGTTCCTTGTAGGGTCCTTCCCCGAATGTGTGGCTATAAAGCACCACGGCCTCTGCAGAAATTCGGCAGCCGTTAATAAAAAGGGCGATATACACCAAGGCTTTTTCCGGATAGGGCTTCAGCGTCCGGATGTAGAGACCTTCCTCGGAAAGGACCGAAACGCATTCTCCGTCAACGCAGTTCAGCAATACGTTGTTCACCGTCACGGGCAGGCGCGTAAATATACGAATATTATTACGAGGTGTGGTTTCGATTGTCGCTTGTACTATTCGATAGAACTCTTCTGCCTGGACCGGCTTCCGGATACAGGCAGCGCATCCGTTTTCATCGCACTGCAATTCCATACGCGGGGTGCGGTTCAGAGCCGTAGCGACGACTGGGACAGCGGTTGTTCGCGGATCGGTCTTGATACGGCGTGCCAGCTCAAGTCCGCTCATGCCCATAAGGTTCATA
>JAJYKN010000374.1 GCA_021788515.1 Nitrospirota bacterium
GGGAGCTGAAAAAACCGCACCTTGGCGCGCGTGGACTCGATCAGCGCCATCAGCACGGCCATACCAGCCATCTTCAGCGCATAGATGCCGGCTGCCGCGACAACGGTCACGCCGCCGGAGGCCCGCGCCATGCCGGCCGGGAAAAAGATGTCCACGGCGAGCGTGAACAGGACCATTTGCTTTATGTAATGTCCCCACTCCATGAGAGCAAGATATCTTCCCGAATACTCCAGGATCATGCCTTCGTGGATCATCGTCAATTCCAGGTGGGTGTCCGGATTATCAACGGGCACCCTGCCGGTTTCCGCGATGATCGCCACCAGGAACGCGGAAAGCGCGAGCAGGTGCGACGGGGAAAAGTTGACGCTCTGGACCGTGGCGATGCGAACAAGGTTCGTGGAGCCCGCCGAGATGGCGGCGGTAAAGAGCGCAAGCATCATCATGGGTTCGACCAGGATCGCGACGGTCATTTCCCGGCTGCTGCCCTCGCCGCCGAAACCCGTGCCGGCATCTAGCCCGGCGAGGGCCATGAAGAACCGCGCGAGGGCGAAAAGATAAATGAGCGCGATCACATCGCCCGTTATACTGAAGGAGGAGAGCGTGGACACCACCGGGACGATCAGGGCGGCAACGACGGTCGCAGCGAATACGATGTACGGAGTTGCCTTGAAGATCCATGAGGTGACCGTGGAGACCACCATGTCCTTTTTCAGGAGACGAAGAAGATCATAGTACGGCTGGAGTACGCCCGGTCCGACACGGCCCTGCATGTATGCTTTGAGTTTCTTGATCACGCCGTTGACGAGCGGCGAGAACAGAATGATTATCAGAAATTGAAAATTATGCATGTTTGCTGTATGCCCTGCCGTGCCCCCCTGACCCTTGCCCCTGGCTTCGCTACGTTCCGAATATCAACAGCACGATCAGCGTTATCAGGATGTACCCCAGATACAACTGGAGACTCCCCGATTGCAGCAACCTGACCTTCCCGGCAACCACGTTGATGAAACGGGTTACCGGCTCGTACAAGTACCGCTCGAAGAACGGGGTGATTTCCCCGCCGTACTGGATGGATTTGACGAAGAACGGCTTCAGGACATACCGGACCTTGAGGTCCCGGCTCGGAAGATAAATGCGTTTATAGATGATGCGGAGCGGTTTGGTAAAAGCCGTGGCGGTATATTGCATCCGGGGCGTGAGCCCCCGAATGCCGCAGTCCCAGGAATCGGCAGAGACGGTCTTTCTTTTTCCGCCGATGATCCTGACGGCGAGCAAGACAGCGACGGCCATGAAGATCATGGCAATGAGCAAGGCGGCCGGAGACAGCGCCGCCGACGTCTGCCCGATGACCAGGACGCCGTGCGACTCCAGGGCCGGAAAAGCGCCGGTAAGGGCGAACACTGCCGGAAGCAGCCATGACAGCGCCAGCCCGGGGAAAAGTCCGAACAGCAGACAGGGCACGGCAAGCAGACCCATGCCGATCAACATCGACAGCGAACCTTCCCTGGCGTCCTTGGCCTCCGCGGTCCTGGGCATGCCGAGGAAGGAAATACCGAAGGCCTTCACAAATCCCGCCGCTGCAATAGCGCCGGTCAGCGCCAGGGCCGCGCCCCCCAGGGGAGACACGATCTTTGCCGTTATTGACGGAGACTGATAACCGAGAAGCAGCGACTGGTACGTAAGCCATTCACTCACAAAACCGTTAAAGGGAGGGAGCGCGCAGATCGAAAGGGCCCCGGCGAGGAAGAAGAGCCCCGTGTAGGGCATGCGCTTGAGCAGTCCTCCCATGCGTTCCATGTTCCCCGTGCCTGCGCCGCGGATGATCGATCCCGATCCCAGAAAAAGCGCCCCTTTGAACAAGGCATGGTTCAATACGTGGAACAGGGCAGCTGCGAGCGCGATCGAGGACAGCGCATACAGGCCGCTGCTTTTGAACATCATGGACGCGCCCACGCCGAGCAGGATGATCCCGATGTTCTCCACGCTGGAGTAAGCGAGAAACACTTTCAGCTCATTTTCAATGATTGCGTACAGAATGCCCAACAGGGCTGAAACAGCGCCCACGGCGATGACCGTGATCCCCCACCACTCCGGCCCCTGTCCCATGACGTCCATGCAGATGCGGATGATGCCGTAAATGCCCATCTTGACCATGAGTCCCGACATCAATGCCGCCACCTGGGGAGGCGCGACGGGATACGCGCGGGGGATCCAGGTATGGAGCGGGATGAGTCCTGCCTTGGTGCCGAAGCCGATCAGGGCAAAGACGAAGACGGCGGACTTGATATCCGCAGGCACAGCGGCGATCCCTGCCTTCATGCCCTCAAAATCCATCTTCCCGGTCGCACGGTAGAGCAGAAAGAACAGCACGATGATGAACGCCGTCCCGATATGGGTCATCACCGCGTAAAAAAGTCCGGCGCGCGACGCTTTCTCCGTCCGTTCGATCGTTACGAGGAGATAGGACGCGATCGCCATGGTCTCCCACGCAATCAGGAAGGTGAAGAGGTTTTCGGACAGCACAACCGCATACAAGCTCAGAATCAGGATATTGTAGAAGAAGCCCAGAAAGCCGGCACGGGCCATGTCGCGGGTAAAGCCGATGGAATAGATGGAAATGGCAAAGGTGACGAGGGAGATCGTGATGACGAAAAAACCGGACAGCGCATCACCACGCAGCGCAAACTCGAAAAACGAAGACACGGGGAAAACGGGAAAGGACGCCGGAGCTGCTGCGATAAGGTTAAAACCCAGAAAAAGAAAACTGAGCGAGCCGAGCAGGGAGAGGAAATAGGCCGTTGTTCTGATTTTTTTTGCTGGTACGAGTGCGCTGAGTGCACTGACTACGAAAAATATAATACCTGAAAGAAGATACTGTTCCGTTTCCATCTAA
>JAJYKN010000375.1 GCA_021788515.1 Nitrospirota bacterium
CAATCGCGGTCCGCATGGTATGGCAGGTGGCGAAGGCGGTTTCCCTTCCCCTCATCGGCATGGGCGGCATTGTTACCGGCGAGGATGCCCTCGAATTCATTCTTGCCGGGGCATCGGCCGTAGCCGTGGGCACGGCGAATTTTGTGAATCCCCGGGCCACGCTCGACGTGATCAAGGGGATCGAGCGTGTCATGATTGAGCAGGGCGTGGCTGCGGTGAGCGATCTGATCGGAAAAGTGAGCGTTCCATGAGGATCGTAACGAGCCTCAAGAGCAAGATCATCATAGCCGTTTCCGCCATTCTGGCGGTGACCATCGGACTCGGTACGTGGATCAATATCGGCTATCAGCGGGCGCAGATGGAAGATGCGCTCGAAGACAATGTGCTCATCATCTCCAACACGATCGAGCGAAGTCTCGCGAATGCCATGCTCGACGGGAAGAGCAAGGAAGTGCAGCACATTCTGGAGGCGGTCGGCGTTTACCACAATATCCAGGAGGTCAAGATCTTCAGCCCGAGCGGGGTCATCCTGAAATCATCCAAGCGTTGGTTGATCGGCAGGAAGGTAGACCCGAGCGTGGAGAAATGGTTTCTCGCCGACAAAGTCAAAAAACCGATCAAGCGGCGGGATGAAGGCATTTTTTCGGTCCTGTTTCCCATACCGAACGAGGATCGCTGCTTTCACTGCCACGGGTCAAAGGCAAAATTGAACGGCGTACTTGCCGTGGATGTGTCCATGGAGCAGACCCAGGAGAAGGTGAGGGAGCTCACAAAGACCATGTTCCTCTGGGCCTTGGGCGTGACGGCGATCCTTGCGGTGTCTCTTTCCCTCTTCTTAACACGGCTGGTTTCCAATCCGATACAGGAACTGATCACCGCCATGGAACAGGCTGAACAGGGCCTTGAGGCCCGGGCCGAGGTGAAAAGCTTTGATGAGATCGGCAGGCTGGGCGAGGCCTTCAACTCGCTGCTGACGAAGCTGGAACGGGCGCGGCGCAGAGTCGAACGCTACCACTACGAACAGATGAAACGGGCCGACCGGCTCGCGTCCATCGGGGAGATGGCCGCCGGCATCGCCCATGAGATCAAGAACCCGCTTGCGGGAATCGCCGGCGTGATCCAGGTGCTGAAGAAAGACCAGGCCGTCGGAGACCAGAAACGGGTGGTGTTGGACGAGGTCCTCTCCCAGGTGGAGCGCATGGACAAGGCGGTCCGGAACCTGCTCTCCTTCGCCCGGCCGCCGGAGCCGAAAATGACGCTCGTGGACATCAATGAGCTGACCGGCAAGCTGCTCGATTTTCTCGCGCCGCAATTCGCCAAGAATTCCATCGTGGTGGAGAGAAGACTGTCTCCGGGGCTGCCGTGGCTGACGCTCGACCCCGATTTGGTGCAGCAGGCGGTGATCAACATTGCGCTCAATGCAATTCAGGCGATGCCGGAAGGCGGGAAGTTTATTGTCGAATCGAAATCGATGAAACCGGCGGGAGAACATGCCGGCTCGGTTGAGCTCCTGTTTTCCGATACGGGAAAGGGGATTTCCTCGGAAAACCTGGGCCGGATCTTCAGCCCCTTCTTCACGACGCGGCAACAGGGCACGGGGCTGGGGCTTTCCATCACCCAGCGGATCGTGGAACAGCATGGCGGTGAGATCAACGTCATGAGCTCCCCCGGCAAAGGGGCGAGCTTTACCCTTACCTTCCCCTATCCGCAAAAAGACAGCGCATAAGAGGAGCACGTTTTTATGACGCAGAAAATTCTTGTTATTGATGATGAAAAATTGATCCGCTGGACCCTGGAACAGCACCTGGTAAAGGAAGGGTACGAGGTTGCCAGCGCCGAGTCCGCGGAAAAAGGACTGGCGCTGATCAACGAGGATCCTCCCGACCTGGTCCTGCTCGATAATCGTCTGCCGGAGATGACCGGCCTGGAACTGCTGGAAAAACTCAATGTGCAGGAACGCGGAATCATGGTCATCATGATCACCGCCTACGGCATGGTCGAGACCGCGGTGAAGGCCATGAAGCACGGCGCCTACGATTATATCAGCAAACCTTTTAATCTCGAAGAGATCACCTTCGTCATCAAGAAGGCCCTGGAAGCGGGTTCCCTGCGCACCCAGGTGAAACAGCTGCGCCAGGAATGCAGCAGCAGGGTGGATACGATCATCGGCGAAAGCGATGAGATGATGAAGGTGAAGAACCTCATCCTCAAGATCGCGAAGAGCGACGCGACCACGGTGCTGATCCAGGGAGAGAGCGGAACGGGCAAAGAGCTGGTGGCAAAGGCCCTTCACTACAGCAGCGCCCGGGCTGACCAGCCTTTTATGGCGATCAACTGCGCCGCGCTCCCGGTCACGCTGCTCGAGAGCGAGCTCATGGGCCATGAAAAGGGAGCGTTTACCGACGCCAAGACGTCAAAAAAAGGCCTCTTCGAACTCGCCGACGAGGGGACCGTTTTCCTCGACGAAATCGGCGATATGGACATGAGCATGCAGGCCAAGCTGCTCCGCATGCTCGAGGAAAAGACCTTTAAGCGCGTCGGCGGCGTGAAGGACATCAAGGTGAATGTCCGGCTTGTTTCGGCCACCAACCAGGAGCTTTTGAAAGCCATGCGCGAAGGCGGCTTCCGGAAAGACCTGTATTATCGATTGCAGGTGGTGCCGATCTATTTGCCTCCCTTGCGGGACCGGGGGCAGGATATCCTGGTGCTGGCGCACCACTTTATCGACTATTTCAACAAGGAGTGCCATAAAAACGTGCTCGGGATCTCGAAGGAAGCCGAGCAGATACTCCTCTCTCATCATTGGCCGGGGAACGTGAGGGAATTAAAGAATGTGATCGAACGGGCAATGATCCTGGACATCGACAAAGAGATCCTGCAGATCGGAA
>JAJYKN010000376.1 GCA_021788515.1 Nitrospirota bacterium
TCCCGTCCTTGTCGTAGCGGGGCACGTCGAAGGGACAGCCCGCAACACAGAGCTTGCAGCCGATGCACTTGTCCCGGTCGAAGGCGACTGCGCCTTCCTTGGTCCGGTAGAGCGCGCCCGGCGCGGGACAGATCTTCATGCATCCCGCGTCGTCACAGTGCATGCACCGCCTGCTCACGAAGAGCCAGCGCACGGGGTTCGCGTCCGATGGCACCTCGCTGTAACGGATCATGTTGTAGTCGACCGGCGCGAGGTCCGGAGGGTTCTGCATGGTGCCGGTGTTTTTCGTCTTCATGCCCGGAAGCTGGTTCCAGGATTTGCATGCTGTCTGGCAGCCACGGCACCCGATGCAGACCTCGGGGGTAACGAGTATTGCCTTTCTTTTGGTCGTCGTATTCGTCATGGTTCACCCCCTATGCCTTCCGGACATTGACCATAAAGGCCTTTGTCTCGGGGATCATGGTATTTGCGTCGCCCACGGTCGGTGTGAGCAGATTGGCGCTCTCGCCGCCGCTGCCGTCCTCTGGATACTGCCAGCCGAAGTGCCAGGGCATGCCCACCTGGTGGACGGTGGAGCCGCCTATTTTAAACGGCTTCAGCCGGTTCGTTACCACGGCTACGGCCCAGAGCTCGCCGCGGCCCGACGAGACGATGACCTTGTCGCCGTCGTTGATGCTTCTTTCCTTTGCCAGCTCCTCGCTCAGCTCCAGGAACATCTGGGGCTGCATCTCGAGCTGCCACGGCAGGTGACGAGTCAAGACCCCGGTCTGCCAGTGTTCCGAAACCCGGTATGTCGTCGCCACGAAAGGATACCGCACGTCGCAGGAGAAGTAGGCGTCTTCTTTTTCCTCGAAGAGCTTGATCGTGGGGTTGATGCGCTGCTTGGAAATGAGGTTTGCCTCGATCGGGCATTCCAGTGCCTCGTAATGCTCGGGGAAAGGTCCGTCGGCCATGCCGGGGCCGAAGATCGCACCCACGCCCGTGGCCGTCATGATGAACGGATATTTGCCTTTTTCCGTTGCCATGGGCGGCGCGGGTCCGTCGGGTACATCGCCCACCCACACGCCCGGTTTTTTCGTGACCGGGTCCGGCTTGACGGAGTCCCACTTGATGACGGGCCGCTTGGGGTCCCAGGGTTTGCCATGGGGATCGACGGAAGCGCGGTTGTAGATGATCCTGCGATTCACGGGCCATGCCCAGGACCATTCAGGGAACAGGCCGAGGCCCGTTGGGTCGTTCTTTCCTCTGCGCGCCATCATATTGATGACCTTGCCTTCTTTCTGCGTGTAGCTCTGGGAATAGATCCAATTGCCGCACGATGTGGTCCCGTCTGCCTGCAGATGGACAAAGGAAGCACAGAGGTCGCCTTTTTTGCCGAGGAGCTTGGGCGGCGTGACACTCTTGTCGTAGACGTCCTCCAGATAGTAGCCGTTGATCTCCTTGGCTACGTTTTGAATATTGACTTCCTTGACCTTTCCACCAGGCCCTTTTTCCCCGTAGTTCCAGGTGAGGTTCATGATGGGCGCCGGGAATTTCCCTTTCTGCTTCTGGTAAAGGCTCCTTACCCTGAAATAGAGCTCGTTCATGATTTCCGAGTCAGGTTTGGACTGGCCGATCGGATCAATGGCCTTGTACCGCCACTGCGCCCACCGGCCCGAGTTGGAGATGCTTCCTTCCTTTTCCACGGACGATGCAGCCGGGAGCAGGAAAACCTCGGTCTGGACATCCTTGGGATTCATGCCAGGGCCTTTCCAGAACGAGCCGGTCTCATTGTCAAAGAGGTTGACGTTTACCATCCATTTGAGTTTAGCCAGCGCACTTCTCGTCTTGTTCGAATTGGCGCCCGAGCAGGCCGGGTTCTGGCCCCAGGCGAAGAAACCTTCGAACTGGCCCTTATTCATCTTGTCGAACAGCACAAGCCACGAAGCGTTCATGCCGTCGTCGAGCTTCGGGAGCCAGGAGTAACCGAAATCGTTGTCCTTGTGCGCCGCGTTGCCGTAGATCGCCTTTAGGTAGCTCGTGATGTATTTCCCGCGGTTCGACCACCAGTTCACGCTTTTGGGTTCCTTGGTCTTCGGCGTGTAGGTCTCGATATAAGACTTGAGATCGATAATAGGCCCTGTCGGGGTCGGAAGATATCCGGTAAGCGTGTTGAACAGGAGGCCATGATCGGTTGATCCCTGGACATTGCTTTCGCCGCGGAGCGCGTTGATGCCGCCGCCGGCCATTCCCACGTTCCCGAGGAGAAGCTGGATGATGCACATGGCCCGGATGTTCTGGGTCCCGATCGTGTGCTGGGTCCAGCCCATGGCGTAGAGCTCGGTGCCGACCTTGTTCGGCCTGCCGGTTGATGCGTAGAGCTTGTAGACTTCAGCAAGTTTTTCCTTCGGCGTACCGGTGATGTCCGAAACCTTATCGAGCGTGTACCGGGCATACTGCTTCTTCAGGAGCTGGTAAACGCAGTGCGGATTCTGGAGCGTGTGGTCCTTCTTCGGAATGCCGTTCTCGTCCATCTGGAACGACCAGGTCTTCTTGTCGTATTTCCGGGTCTTTTGGTCATAGCCAGAAAACAGACCGTTCAAGTCCCCGGCGGTCTTGAAATCGGGGTTCACGAGGAACGGGGCATTGGTGTATTCGGTGACGTATTCCCTGAAGTAAAGATTGTTGTCGAGGATGTATTTGATCATCCCGCCCAGGAAGGCGATGTCCGTGCCCGAGCGCATGGCTGCGTAGAGATCGGCCTTTGCCGCTGTTCTGGTGAACCGGGGATCGACGACGATAAGCTTGGCTCCGCGCTTCTCCCTGGCCTCTTTCACCCATTTCATCGAGATGGGATGGTTCTCTGCCGGGTTCGATCCCATAACAAGGATCACATCCG
>JAJYKN010000377.1 GCA_021788515.1 Nitrospirota bacterium
GTCTCTTCTTTAGATTCTATGCTGTAGCCTATGATAAAGGCATCCGGCTGATTCTTTCGAAGAATTCTGGTCAACTCATCTCCCCTCATCGAGGGCATGCGATAGTCGACGATGAACGTATCGTATCGTTTGGTCTTAATCGCATCAATCGCAGCTGTGCCGTCTTCGCTGGTGTCCACAGCCTTATACCCCGCGGATAGCAATATAGTCCTGAGGATGTCTCTGGTCGTTTGGTTATCGTCTACAACGAGGATGGATTCGGTCATCATTGCTAATAGAATACGTTCATCGAAAAAGATTGTCAAGGTTTTCGGTGGGGTATTTTAAGGGTATATAGTTTTGGCCAATCGCGGAGAGCGGGATCGGCCGAATATTTCATTTCCAGGAGACGGAATCTTCCGCCCGGCTTCAGCACCCTGGCGAACTCGGAGACCGCCTGCTCCTGCAAATCCCGGGGCAGGACGCAGCAGAGAAAGAAAGCCACGATCCAGTCGTACCGTTCGGATGGAATGGCCACCATGCTGGAGGCGTCCTCATGCACGAACTGAACAGTGCACGAGGCTTTCGCGCACCGTTTTGCCGCTTTTCTGAGCATCACGGCACTGAAATCCATCGCAGTCAGGTTCACGTGGGGGGGGATAATATTTCAGGTTGCGGCCGGTCCCGACTCCCGCTTCCAGCACTTCACCGCTTACATCCTCCAGAAGTCCGGATCTCCATTTTCGATATTGCAGTTCCCAGGGGTAGTCCAGGATGTCATAGAACCATGCGGTGACGTCGTACCGCTTCTGATTCAGGAGGTTTAAATCCTGCATGGTGCCTGTTTTCTCTTTCAACGCGATTCCCCTCTTGCCTGCTTGCCCCTGATCGCTTCTTCGAGCTAAACATCGCAGCCCTGGAATACAACCGTGCCGGCGATTTCTATGGCCGGGATGATAATGTCATGCAATTGATCTCCGAAGATATTTTCTGCAAGCATATGATGCGGGGATGCGGCACGATCAAAATGGCGGAGATCAACCTGCCGCTCCCCAGGAGCAAAACAGATACATACAGAGTCAAGCGACGACTCTTCAAACTACAATGCTTAACCGGCAGCTGAAAATTATTCCGGCTGTCTTTTTAAAGGGACGAAGAAAGGTGAAAGGTTATCAGAGGCTAATATTTGAACTGCAACAGCAATTCTACATTCGTGATATAGGTCAGCGGTTTCATCGTGAACTTATCTGACAAAGGTACAAGGCTCCATTTGATATCCTTATCGTCATAGAATGTAAAAATTGACCGTTCCCCAAAGTATTTTGCGGCGAAGTCAGCCGTCGAGCCAGGAAATGGCGCATAGAGCGGGCTCTCCTCTCTGTTGGTTTCTCTCCTGAGATTCACGTGCAACCCCTTGAAACTCTCACTCGTAAAATCTATCAATGCCGGTACGGGCGAACCGATTGTCGGCAATGACCACAAAGATAACGTATTGACATTTTGCGGCGGGTTTGTCCGATGATCAATTGCGGCAAATGCAAAAGACGCGTAAAATGTGCAGAGGAAAAGAATGGGTAACGTTTTTTGGAAGCACTTACACAACATCACAGTCCGCCATCTGAACCGTTGGGTTCAGTAAAACTGGGATATAGTACCTCTTTTCGCGAAGGGAAAGCCATAAGATTTTTTTTAAACTCAGCTCCGCCTCATCGAAATTCTTCACCTCATTCGAAATGTAGCTGGTCCCACGATCGTCTCCCGTGAATCGCGCGTCACGTCTCTGCAACTATCACTGAATAGTCGCTGCCCTCCCACTTTTTTTCATCATGCCAATAGAACGTAAAAAGGATCAGGGAACCCTTTGGAAGATCTTTCGCGGGAAGGTCCGCGATGTAGACTCCAAGTCCTGTGTCTCGCGCCTCCAGATCATGGGTCGTTCTCCAGTAGTCGGCACTCCAGTGGACCACCGCCGGTTGCAACACCTCTATGCGGAACACCCTGCCTGTTTTTACAGCGCGAATCTTATGGTTATAGCGCCAGATCGAATACAAGGACGTCTTCTTCTCAACCTGATAGCGCTGCACGGTCTGGGGAGGCATGCCGAACACCTTGTTGTCGCGCAGGGAACGGAGCAGCGTTACGAACTCGGCGTGGGCCCACACGAGCGGCATCGCCGACCCTGACGGCTTGCCAAAAGCGAGTTCACGCTTCGGGATATCCGGTGCGTCCCAAATTTGTTCGGGGATAAGACCCCCCTCATTTGCACAAGACGCCAAAGTACGAAGGAGCCTTTCCGCCTCGTTCCTCCGGCCTGCGGCAAGTTCGTAATGCGCCCGCTCGCCCGCGATCAAGGGCCACGCCCGTCCGATACCGGTCCCGTCAAAGGGGGAGCCGTCGGCATGCTCGCCGTAGCCGTCGTCATTATACCGGTGCCAGAGAGGACCATAGGGCATATCTATTTTAAGCATTGCATCGATGACCCGAACGGTATTCAGCATCCGCGGATCATCGGGAGCCCGAAGCCCGAAGCGAACGAGGGCAAGTGCGTCGGGGCTTATGATCTCCGCGGCAGGGAGCGTGCTCTTCCCCGGCGGCCGGTTTTTGATCGTTACAAAGCCGCCTGCAGGCGACGATGCATCAGAGACCTCGGGAGGAGCGATCCTGACATAATAGCCCTCCACCCCCGCCTTCTTCGCAAGGTCCGTCCCTTGCACGTAGATCCACTGTTCAATGCTGTCGTTCCAGAAATCCGCCGTTTCGCGCAGGTATGCGGCGATCGCAGGTTCGCGGTTCACGTCTGCCAGATCGGCGGCGCAGAGGAGGGCCGCAATCTCCGCGGCAAGGGTAAAAGGAGAATAGCCCGGGTCCTCTTCCCACCGGTCCTGCTGTGTCAC
>JAJYKN010000378.1 GCA_021788515.1 Nitrospirota bacterium
TGAACAGCAAACGCATGCAAGGCCCCTTCTTCGCCATCAACTGCGGGGCCTTTACCGAGGAGCTCCTGTCGAATGAGCTCTTCGGCCACGAAAAAGGGGCCTTCACCGGAGCGAACGACATGAAGAAAGGGCTCATCGAGATGGCCACGGGCGGCACCCTCTTCATGGACGAGGTTACCGAGATGCCTCCGTCCATGCAGGTGAAGCTCCTGCGCGTGATCCAGGAAAAAGAGGTCCTGCGCGTGGGCGGCAATGAGCCGGTCAAGGTGGACGCGCGGTTCGTGGCCGCAACGAACCGGGACATCCACGATGCCATGAAGAACGGCTCTTTCCGCCAGGACCTGTACTTCAGGCTGAACGTCGTCTCGCTCCGCATCCCGCCCCTGGCAGAGCGAAAGGACGACATTCCCCTCCTCTCGTATTTCTTCCTGAAGAAGTACACCCTGCTCATGAAAAAAGAGGTGAAAGAGATAGCGGAGGACGTGATCGCGCTGCTTCTGAACTACGACTTTCCCGGCAACGTGCGTGAACTCGAGAATATAATCGAACGGGGCGTGGCGCTCACGAACGGCAGCGTCATCGAGACCGGACACTTACCCGAGGACTTGCGGGAACTCAGCATCAAGACCTTCCGGAAAAAGGAAGGGAAGATTCCGTCCCTGGATGAGCAGGAAGAGGCTTATATCAAGTGGGTCCTGAACGAAGTCGGCGGGAACAAGACCATCGCCGCGCAAATACTGGGCATCGACCGCGTCTCGCTCTGGAGAAAGCTAAAAAAATACGGTCTGGAAAGCGAGTAACTTTTTTCCTGAAGTAATAATAAGGAGCGTCCCTCCTGTCCTCCCTCTCGTCGAAAGAAGCGCGAACCACTGGTCAAAAACAGGCATAGTCCCGATTTCATCTTGCATTTTAGGAAGAATTATAATATCTTTACACTACAATAATAACGCCGGTCCTTCGCAGGAAATCCGGAGTGTTCGCGTCGTGCGTCAGGGACGCGCTCCACGAGCTCAGCTCAAATGTCTGCTAGTGATACCAGGGGTACTTCTTGACAGGAAATGTGAGAAACAGCATCAAAGTCGCAGCACTCCTGCTCCTTGACATTGCGGCCTTTTACTGTTCCCTGCTCGCAGCTTACTACTCGAGGGCCGCAGTGGATCTGCTGTCTTCCCGGATCGCTCCGTTTCAATTATCCCTGCCCTATTTTCTTCATATCTGGTGGCTGCCGGCCATCTTCATCTCTTTTATTGCTTATGAACGCCTCTATTACAAGAAACTTCCCTTCTGGGACGAAACGAGAGAGGTCCTCAAAGCACTGTCCGCGTCAACGATTGCAATTCTCGCCATCATCACCCTCGGGAAAATGTCGGACAAAATATCGCGGTTGACCATCATTTTCCTGTGGTGTTGGAGCCTTTTTATCTATCCTCTTTTCCGTCTGGCCGGGAAAAAGTTCCTCTATCGCATCAAGCTCTGGCAAGACAACGTTATCATTATCGGAGCAGGCGCAGCAGGCCGAGGAACGGCAAAAGGAATAGCCTCCGATATTCATCTGGGATATCACGTCATAGGTTTTCTCGATGATGATGAGCAGATCGGCACGCGGGTAAACGTGGATGGAACAATGTACAAAATTTTCGGAAAAGTCCGCCACTTTAAAAAATTCGTCCAGCGCCTCAACGTATCAACCGTCATTATCGCCATCCCCTCCCTTTCGAACAAGAAACTGTCGGAACTGACGAGTGAGATCCAGAAGTATACGAAATCCGTTCTTCTCGTTCCCGATATCAAGGGGGTCGCGCTCACGAATACAGAACTGTATCATCTCTTCGTCCAGCAGCTGTTCCTCCTGAAAATCAACAACAACCTGAAATCGCCCTTTAACCGGTTCATCAAAAGAACATTCGATTTGACGGTCTCCGTCGTTTTTTTGCCGCTGCTTCTGCTCATTATCGGGATACTCGGGCTCTTGATCAAGCTCGACTCCCGCGGACCGGTCTTTTACCGCCATACGAGAATAGGCCGGTCGGGAAAACCGTTCGGCGTGTACAAGTTTCGCAGCATGTATCTGGATTCCCGGGAACGGCTGGAACATATCCTCAGTGCCGATCCCGCCTCCCGCCAGGAATGGGAAACGTATTTCAAATTGAGGAATGATCCCCGCATAACCGGCATGGGAAATTTCTTGAGAAGAACCTCTCTTGACGAACTCCCGCAGATCTTCAACGTGCTGAAGGGAGAGATGAGCCTCGTTGGGCCGCGCCCTGTCCTCCAGGAGGAAATCACGAAATATTATAAAGAGGACGCTGCGTATTACAACCTGGTGCGCCCGGGGATCAGCGGGTTGTGGCAGGTAAGCGGAAGAAATACCATAGATTACGATAAGCGGGTGAGATTGGACACCTGGTACGTGCTCAACTGGTCGGTATGGCTCGACATCACCATTCTTTTTAAAACCTTAGGCGTCGTCCTCAAAAAAGAAGGCGCCTATTAATTCCCGGCTGCACGCCGTTGGAACGTCGAACACAAAAAAGAAGGGTTAACTCATCACATGAGAATATTTGTCACCGGCGGGGCCGGCTACATCGGAAGTCACATGGTTGCTGCGCTTGCTGAAAAGGGCTTTGACATTCTGGTATATGATAACCTTTCGACGGGCCATGCTGATGCCCTGGTATCCGGCAAGCTGGTGGTCGGCGATCTGGGAGATGCACAGCTTTTAGAATCGACGCTGCATGACTTCCAGCCCGACGCCGTAATGCATTTTGCCGCCTTTATTCAGGTCGGAGAATCGGTACGGGAACCGCTCTCCTATTACCGCAATAACAGCATGAATGCCCTCAGCCTGCTGGA
>JAJYKN010000379.1 GCA_021788515.1 Nitrospirota bacterium
ATACTCTCCTGAAGATCATTTAACCAGCCTGACGCAGAAATGGATCGGCTCCATTTTCCTGATGGGCGCTATCCTCTTCCCGGCGCTGGAATTCATGGATTATTTCGTCTCCCCCGATAAATTCATGCGGTTCATGGTGTACCGGCTGATCATTTCCGCGATCCTCGTAGCATTATACTTTCTGAACAAATTGAGACAGGGCAAGCTCTACCAGTACGTTATTGCCGCCACCGGGGCCACTCTGAGCGCGGTCACCGTCGAGATCGCCATTCTGCAGAGCGGGGGCCAGAGCTCAACGTACTACGCAGCCATGATGATCCTTACGATCTGCTGCCTCGGTTTTGCGCCTATGAACATGCCCCTGTCGTTCCTCCTCGTGGGGATCGTCTACACCGTTTATGTTGTGCCCATCGTGCTTACCGAGGACATCACCAGCGGCGTATTCATCAGCAACAACGCGTTCCTCATATCAATGTTCGTCATCGGTTTACTGCTCAGGTATAACAACCAAAAACTGCTGGTCTCGGAGCTGCAGCTGAGGGCGGAGCTATCCGAGGACAAGCGTAAACTCGAAATATATTCCAACAGCCTGCAGGACCAGGTCGCGGAAAAATCGGGGGCACTCGCCATCACCGAGCAAAAATACCGGGCGTTGTTCGACAATGCCAATGACGGGATCGCCGTTCTCGACCGGAACGGGAACATCACGGACGTGAACTACCGGTTCTGCGAACTCCACGGTTTCGAGCGGGAAACCGTGATCGGGACGCACTTCAGGATCCTCGAAATAGAACACCGCGCGGGAGAGATCGATGAGCGGTTGAAACAGATCTTAGACGGCAAATCCATCGTGTATGAGGCCGAACACTACCGGAAAGACGGGAGCAGGGTCTTTTTCGAGGTCAGCTCTAAGGCCATCGATATCGGCGGCGTGCTCCATATCCAGTCGTTCCACCGTGACGTCACGGAAAAGAAGAAGCTGCAGGAACAGGTTATGCAATCTCAGAAGATGGAATCCATGGGCGTGCTCGCGGGCGGCATCGCCCACGACTTTAATAATATTCTCACGGCCATTCTCGGTCACACCGAGGTCCTGCGGCGGCATATCGGCGCCGACGAATTCAGCAAGCGAAGGATAAAGACCGTTGAGGACGCTGCCAGGCGCGCGGGCCAGATGGTTTCGAAGCTGCTCAGCTTTGCCCGGAAGGAAACCCTGGAACTGGCGCCGACCGACCTGAACGTTGTTGTGACGGACACCATCGAGCTTCTGGGGCGGTCGCTCATCGACCGTAATATCAAGGCAAAGGTAGAGATCGGGAAGGACATCCCCGCCATCTACGGCGACAGCATTCACCTCGAACAGGTTATCACCAACCTGGTCATGAATGCCATGGACGCCATGCCGGAAGGCGGGTCTTTGACGATATCGACCTCAGCCGTAGAGATGGGCCCGCAGGCGCAAGAGATGCATCCTTTTCTGCCGCCCGGCAAGTACGTGGTTCTCACGGTCAGGGACAGAGGACAGGGGATACCACAGGAGATCATGGGCCGCATCTTCGACCCCTTCTTTACCACGAAACCGGTGGGCAAGGGAACCGGTCTGGGTCTTGCCATGGTGTATGGACTCGTGAAAAGCCATAAGGGAGAAGTGCGCGTGCGGAGCAGGGAGGGTGCGGGAACGACCTTTGAGATCTATTTGCCTGCCCTGGATGAAAACGTGAAGCAGCCCGCATTGGAGCCTGTTGATATTTCACGCCTGGTCGCATCGGGGAACAAGCGCATTCTCGTCGTGGACGACGAGCGGGACGTCCTGTCCTATATCAAGGACACGCTGGACGCCCACGGGTACAGGACTTTTGTTGCCGACAACCCGGTATACGCGCAGGAGCTGTTTCAGGAAATGTCGGGAGACATAGACCTGGTCATTACGGACATGATCATGCCGCTCATGAACGGCTCGGAATTGTCCAGGAAGCTTAGGGAAATGAAAGGAGCTGTCAAAGTGATCGGCATTTCCGGCTACAGCGGCGGCAGCCTTTTGAATGAGTTGCGGGACATTGATCGCCTGATCAAAAAACCCTTTGATGGCGTTACCCTGCTGACAACGGTTCGGGAGGCGCTGGAGAAGGGAGAGAGCAAAAAGGAACTGTTGGCCTGAGTTTGCCCGGGCTTCAAAGTCAGCGAAAGATATTCGCCATGATCCGGAATTTTCTTCCTCTGCCTATCGTTATAAATCCGCTACTCTTTCCCCATTCCACACATTCAACTTTCCCGCGTCATCAAACTCAGCAATGAGCCGTTCTCCTGTCTCGAGTTCACAGGTAAGCAAAGTCCCTTGCTCGACAGGCGACAATCCTTTCAGGTGGAGATAGGACAACAGCACGTTCCGGTGGTTGAGATCATACCGCGCGTTGATGTCCGACACATGGCGAAGCAAGCTTGCCCGGTCAAAAGAAGGTTCTTTGTCGATGGAATTCTCGAAGATCAGGAGATATGCCGCCCCTCCTTCATAGCTGTCCCGAAAAAAACTATTTGCCCGGGAGATCTGCGTGGAAACCATTGCCAAGGCATTGCCGTCCGTCCGGGTAAGATCAATCGACGGGACGGTGAATTCCCGGATTTCTTCCTGCGCGCCCCAGTGCCGAAGATCCAATGAGGCCTGCACCAGCATTTCCGGTATTTCCGGCTGTTCTTCGGCCCATGCCCAGAGCCAGGTGAGGCTGTTGTCGGATTCCGTGCCCAGGACCTGGAACGGGAATGCAAGATCGCGACTGAACCGGATTATGCCGGCATCGAGGTCGATCTCATACAGGTTTTCGCCGACTATTCCCGCCAGTTTGTCCCGC
>JAJYKN010000380.1 GCA_021788515.1 Nitrospirota bacterium
GTGAACATGTGGAATCTTGAGGTGGAACTCCGGACAATGTCAGTTTTATTGCCGTATTATCGAATAACTATAAGTAAACTATAATTGATGCGTCAGCCGGTACAGCTATGGTTGCAGTAAACATATCTACACTGTTTCCGCCAGCGTATTTCAGACTTTTCGTCCTGATACTTGTCCTCGGCGCCGTCTTCGGCGTTCTTTACGACGTGTACGGACGGAAGAAGATAAAGGCATATGAAGAGGAGAGGAAGTGGAAGAGGAGTTTCGGAAGAACTCCCGTGGAGCACAACACTTCGCGCTTATCGATCATAATGCGTGTGCTGATCAGCAATGTGGGGCTTTCCGGTGAAATAGCTTCGTGCACCGAACCCGCCCTCGACAGACCACGCAGGGCTGCGCATCTTCTCCTGTTCTGGGGTTTCATAATCTCGGCGCTGTCCATGCTGGGGAAGGCGTTTGTCTACCCTACGCTTAACGCATTTCCCCTTTCGAATCCGCTTGAAGCGGGAACGAATGCAGGCAATGCAATGCTACTCGCAGGAGGGCTGATTATGCTTTTCATGCGCGTGAACATCCGTTCCGAACGCGATTCGATGTTCGGTGCCGTGCGTGCGGACATGTTTCTCTTTTCGGTCATGCTTGCAGTCGTGTTCCAGTTCGTTCTGGAGTTGGCAGACATCAGCGGGTCGGTTGCAGCCACCGAAATTGCCCTCATCTTCTATCTGCCTATCACGGCATTTCCGTTTCTCTCGATGGCGTGGTCGAAATTCCCCCATATCATCTACAAACCGATGCATGCCATTTTCAGGGAAATCGATGAGGCAGAGGGGTATTCCCATCTGCCTTCGCCTTCAAAGGTAAGCTTCATCAGAAAGGATTGAGGAGTGGATACAGAATATGCCAACGTTTGTTTATATGACAATGTGCGACGGTTGCGGCAAATGCGTCGAATTGTGTCCAAGCGACATCATGCATATAGATCCGGTCAACAGGAGAGCATTTAATGTGGAGCCGGACATGTGCTGGGAATGCTATACGTGTGTCAAGTACTGTCCGGAGCACGCCATCGATGTCAGAGGTTATGCCGATTTCGCCCCGCTTGGCCACGGAGTCACAGTGCTCAGGGAAGCGGAAAAGGGTGCCGTTTCATGGAAAATCAAGTACAGGGACGGAAGGATTAAGGAGTTCACGTTCCCGATCCGGACAACCAGGTGGGGTACAATACCGTCCGCACGCTCCCTTCCTCCGCCTGCGGAAGATGCGTTACACTCACCTCTTCTTTCCCACGAACCGGAGTACCTGAAGGTGGAGAGCCTTCCAACGCTGAAGATCGCGGAACAGAGCCCCGTTGCAGCTCAAACCGGGAATAGGAAGTGATGCTGTTGTCGCTCAGAAAAACGAACTCTGTAAAGCATGTTGACTGTGATATACTGATTGTGGGCGGCGGTTTCGCGGGATGCGGTGCGGCCTATGAAGCCGGTTACTGGGGCAGGGGTCTGAAAATCGTCATTGCGGAAAAGGCAAACATCGAGAGGAGCGGCGCGGTCGCGCACGGCCTGTCCGCAATCAACTGCTACATGGGCATGAGATGGGGCGAAAACAGGCCCGAAGACTTTGTGCGGTACGCGAGGGGCGATCTCATGGGGCTCGTCAGGGAGGATCTGCTCTTCGACGTCGCAAGGCATGTCGACGCCACCGTGCATATGTTCGAGGAATGGGGCCTTCCGATGATGTACAACAAGGAAACGGGTCACTATCAGCGGGAGGGAAAATGGCAGATCATGATACACGGAGAATCGTACAAGCCGATTATAGCTGAGGCAGCGCAGAAGTCCGTTGATGAAGTTTACAACCGCGTCATGATCACCCATCTGCTGACAGATGCGCAGAATGCGAAACGCATCGCAGGCGCAATAGGCCTGGATGTTCGCGACGGAACACTCTATGTTTTCAGGGCAAAGGCCGTAATCGTCGGTGCAGCCGGTGCTTCGCACATATACAGACCAAGATCCATCGGCGAGGGCGCCGGGCGGACATGGTATCCGCCATGGAATAACGGCTCCGCTTATGCTCTCCTGATGCAGGCCGGAGCGGAGATGATTCAGATGGAAAACAGGATCGTGGTGACGAGATTCAAAGACGGCTACGGTCCGGTAGGCGCATGGTTCCTCATGCTGAAGTCCGTTGCCACAAACGCTTACGGCGAGGAGTATGAAAAGGCGCACATCGACAGCCTCAGATCTTACGTGGGTTCAAAATATGCAGACGCCAAACCGATGCCGACCTGCCTGAGGAATCATCTCATGCTTGAGGAGATAAAGGCCGGAAAGGGTCCCATCTACATTCACACGGAGCGCTCACTTGACACCCGCGAGAAGGAGGAGCTCGGCTGGGAGGATTTCCTGGACATGACGATCGGGCAGGCTGTGATGTGGGCGTCGCAGAACATAGATCCGAAAGAAGATCCTTCTGAGCTTACCATGTCGGAGCCATATGTCATGGGCTCGCATGCCGTATGCGCCGGAGCATGGGTTAGCGGCCCGGAGGACTTCGCGCCCCCGGACTATAACTGGGGTTACAACCGTATGACGACTGTCGAGGGCCTCTTCGGTGCAGGCGACACTGTCGGAGGCAGCGCTCATAAATTTTCTTCCGGCTCCTTCACAGAAGGAAGGCTCGCGGCAAAGGCCGCAGTCAGGTATGTCAGGGAACATGCGGATTTCAAACCGGAACTCAATGCGGCCTCGGTGGAGAGAATCAGGGAAGAGGTCTACCGCCCTCTCGAAAACTATGAAGTCGGAAGCCATGTGATCGTGAAAGGCAGCGTTTCACCGTTTT
>JAJYKN010000381.1 GCA_021788515.1 Nitrospirota bacterium
GCTCGAAAAGAGCATACCCGAAAAATACCCCGACGAAATGATAAAATTTCGCTTGCTATTTTAAAATAACGTGTATATACTTTCCTCCAATAGCGAGCACCTAACCTGCTCCGAGCAGTTAGAAATTTTAGTTTATTTCTTCAAAGGAGGAATTTTATGGCAAAAGCCATGACGAAGTCTCAGATTGCGGACCACGTTGCGAAGAAGGCAGACATCAAGAAGAAGCTGGCGGTACAGATTCTGGAAGACATCGCAGCACTTGCGTACAAGGAAGCGAAGAATGCCTTCACGCTCCCCGGTCTCGGCAAGCTCGTGTTGGTGCAGCGCAAGGCTCGCATGGGCAGGAACCCCCAGACAGGCGAGGCCATCAAGATTCCGGCCAAGAAAGTCGTGAAGTTCCGCGTGGCCAAAGCCGCAAAAGAGGCAATCCTCGGCAAGAAGTAATTTTTCCATCCTATTTTTTATTTTAACCATAAAGGCATTCCGGCTATCCGGAATGCCTTTTGTGTCTTGAAACGCTGAGGCACATGCCGCACCACGGCAGGGCATGCAAACGGCAGGCGACGAAGCGCTACGCTTTTTCCTTTGACCTTATGGATATCATTCTTTTCATTCTCTATCCGCTCGCTCTCATCGGTCCCCGGTTTATTCTGCCGGCGCTGGGAGTGCATGCCCTGTTCATTGTGCAGAGCGCCGTGCGCTTCGGAAGAATTCCGCTCATCGGCCTGCACGATACGCTCGGCTTCCTTGCTTTTGCCGTCGGCGTTGTTTACGCTGTCGCCGGGAGGAAGCGGAAGCGGGATCTGCTTACGTTTATCATCGTGCCGCTGATACTCCTTCTCCTCGCGGGCTCGCGTGCCGCGCCGGCCTTGCCGGGACCGCTGCCGCCGGTGCTCAAGACCGTCTGGTTCGAGCTCCATGTGCTTTTATCGTTCACGTCGTATGCGCTCTTTGCCGTGGCAGCGGCTTTCGGGATATTCTCGCTCAGGCAGCATGACCCCTCTGCCGAGATCAGCCAGTACCGCATGGCGCTTCTGGGCTACGTGCTGTTTTCCCTGGCCATGATTTTCGGCGGCATCTGGGCCTATTACGCCTGGGGTGCCTACTGGCTCTGGACGCCGAAAGAACTCTGGACCACGATCGTCTGGCTCTTCTACAGTCTCTACTTGCACGCCCGGCTTGTGCGCGGGTGGGCCGGCCCGAAAACGGTCTGGATGGGGATCATCGGATTTGCGATCGTGCTGTTTACGTATGCGGGCGTCGGTCTTCTGATGAAAAGTTCGCACGAGTTTTGAAACAACGCAGTGGGTATGGCGCAGGGAGCATCGGGCGCACGGCCGGCCGCAGTTAACGCTATGCGCTTTGCTCTCTGCTCCGAGCGTTTTCAGTTATGAAAAACTTCTTTCTCTCGCTCAAGACCACGGTCTGGACCCTCCTTGTCCTGATCTGTTTCTTCTTCGCCGGGGCCTACCTGATGCCCGCGCATCGTGATGTCTTTGCGCCGATGAATGAAGACCTCCTGTTTCGCTGGGTCGCGCATTTGGCAGCGGAAAATCTCCCATACACGTGGTGGTTCTTTGCCGTTGTGGCAGGGCTTGTTCTGCTGGCCGCCAACACGCTGGTGTGCAGCATCCAGGCCGTGAAAGCAAAGTGGACGCGCGCCGATGCTCTCACCCGCATATCGCCGCAGGTTATCCATATCGGATTTCTGTTCATCCTCCTCGGCCATTTGCTCGGCGCGGGCTGGGGATACAAGCTCTCGGGGGTGATGCCTGAGGGGGCCTCTGCGCCGCTGCCTGAAGGTAAAGCATTACGCCTGGAGCAGATTCTTGTTCAGACAGACGCACAAGGGTTCCCACAGGACTGGTCCGCGGAGGCACTGTTGTACGAAGACGGTCAACTGGTGAAGCGCGGTACGCTCGGACCGAACGAACCGCTGTTCTACAAGGGGGTCGGCATTTATCTTAAGAGCCTAAACTTCGATAAAGGACCAGCGGCAGTCCTGGTCATTGCCAAAGATCCCGGTGCACTATGGGCGCTGATCGGCGGGATGCTGTTCATGACCGGTTCAATAACGCTCGTAGTGCTCAAGTGGAAAAAGGTGTACAGTACAGCGAAAGATGATGAACGACGGGAAGGCATATAAAGATCCGGGCTTGTCGTTAAAAGGCATGAAGCAGCGGCAATCCCGTCTGATTGAATGATCGTTCCGACCGGCCAGCGTAAAAAAGGCTTTCCAAATGCCATGACAAAGCGAGTTCTCATAGCCATGAGCGGCGGTGTTGACAGCTCAGTGTCCGCCGCACTCCTGAAGCAGCAGGGCTTCGAGGTCGAAGGCGTGACCATGAAGCTCACTGCCGGGCTGTGCTGCGACATCGGCTCGGCGCAGGCCGTCTGCGATCACCTGGGCATTCCGCACCGCATGATCGACGCGCAAGCCGAGTTCTCGCAGGACATCATCAACGATTTCGTATCGGAGTACCAACAGGGCCGCACGCCGAACCCCTGCATCAAATGCAACGACCTCGTCAAGTTTCGACTCCTTCTTCGCTATGCGCGATCGAAGGGGTTCGATTACCTCGCCACCGGCCATTATGCGCGAATCGAGCAGGACCAAGCATCTTCCCGTTATCTTCTGAAAAAAGGCATTGACGCCGGCAAAGACCAGAGCTATTTCCTCTATCGACTGACGCAAGATCAGATGAAGAGCGTTCTGTTTCCACTGGGAGCCATGCAAAAGAACGACGTGCGGGCATTGGCGCGCGAACTAAAACTTCCTGCGGCTGAACGTCCTGAAAGCCAGGAGATCTGCTTTGTCCCGAACAATGATTA
>JAJYKN010000382.1 GCA_021788515.1 Nitrospirota bacterium
ATCGAGCAGGCGGCCCAGGACGTGCGCGACAAGGTCGCCGCGATCAGGAACCAGCTGCCGAAGGATTCAGAACCGCCGGTGATCGAAAAGATCAGCCCCGAGGACCAGCCCATCGTCTGGATCGCGGTCTGGGGAGACCGCTCCATCAGGGACCTGACGCATTACGCCGATAAGATCCTGAAGCGGGACATAGAAAAGATCCCGGGTGTGGGATCAGTGACCATGAGCGGCGGCAGGACCCGCCAGGTGAGGATATGGATCGACCAGAAAAAAATGGACGCGGCGTCCCTGACCGCCGACGACATCAAACAGGCATTGGGACGGGAACACCGCGAAGTCCCGGGCGGACGGATCGAGAACGTCCGGACGGAATATATCGTCAAGACCAAAGGCGAGTTCGAAACGCCTGAGGCGTTCAACGACCTGGTCATCGCATACCGGCACGGCAGGCTGATCAAGCTCAAGGACATCGGGTACGCCGAAGACGGACTCGAAGACGAGCGGTCGATCACCCGGTTCGACGGGAAAACGGCGGTCGGCCTGTCGGTCAAGCGCCAGTCCGGCGAGAACACCGTTGCGGTCGCCGAGCGCGTCAAGGCAGCCGTTGCGGCCATCAATCCGCCCCAGGGCATGCATCTCGATATCACCTTCGACCAGTCCAAGTTCATCCGCCGTTCGATCGAGGACGTCCAGGTATCGCTCTGGCTTGGGGCCGTGCTGGCGGTGCTTATTATCTTCGTATTTCTCAGAAGCGTGCGGAGCACGCTGATCAGCGCCGTGGCCCTGCCGACCTCGGTTATCGCTACGTTCGCGTTCATCCAGGCTTTTGGGTTCACCCTGAACATCATGACCATGCTCGGATTGTCTCTCTCCATCGGCATCTTGATCGACGACTCCATCGTGGTGCTTGAAAACATCTACCGCAGGATGGAAGAAGGCGAGCCGCCGATGCAGGCATCCCTGGAAGGCTCGTCGGAGATCGGCCTGGCGGTCATGGCAACCACGCTGTCCATTGTGGCCGTGTTCGTGCCCGTGGCGTTCATGAAGGGGATCGTGGGCAAGTTCTTTTTCGAATTCGGCATTACCGTCACCGTCGCGGTGCTCATCTCGCTCTTCGTGTCCCTGACAATAACACCCATGCTCACCTCGCGTTTTTTGAGCCATACCAAGAAGCACGGCAGGGCCTACCTGTTCCTGGAGAAGGGCTTCGACAGAATGTACGACGTGTACCGGCCTCTTCTTGCCTGGGCGCTCAAGCATCGCTGGGCGGTCATCATGATCGCCGGCGCGAGCATCGCCGTCGGTATCTTTTTCTTCGCGATCTTGGGGAAAGAATTCATGCCGAACGAGGACCAGGGCAGATACATGGTCAGGCTGGAGACTCCGATCGACTACTCATTGCCCCGGGCCGACGGCGTCATGAAAAAGATCGACGAGGAACTCCGCAGGAGACCCGAGGTCCAGAGCACCTTTTACGTTACCGGCTCGGACCTCACGCCTGACGTCAATAAAAGCCGTATTTATGTCAACATGAAAGAGCGGAAGGACAGGAACATCGTCCAGATCGATTCCATGAAACAGGTGCGCGACTCCCTGTCGGGCAGGCCTGATATCAAGGCATCGGTGGAAATGATCGCCATGGTGGGCGGCGGCATGCGGTCCGTCCCCATCCAACTCATGGTCCAGGGCAGAAACCTCGACGATTTGAATATGCGGACCCTGGCCATCAAAAACGAGTTTGCGAAACTGCCCGGCATCGTCGACGCTGATACGTCCATCGAGACCGGCAAGCCTGAAGTGCGGATCAGCATCGACCGTGACAAGGCCGCGAACCTGGGCATCAGCGCGGCGTCCATCGGCGGCACGGTAAACACAATGATCGGCGGGGAGATCATCGGCAAGTACAAGGATGAGAAAGAAGGGGAGCGGTACGACATCGCCGCGCGGCTGATTCCCTCCGAGCGTGACCGTCCTGGCGACATCGACACCCTCTGGGTCCGCTCGACCACGGGCGAACTGGTGCGCATGAAAGACGTGGCAACGGTCAAGACCGGGGAAGGGCCGACGGTCATCATGCACTACAACCGCCAGCGGGCAGCAACCCTGTTCGCGGGCACGGACAAGACAAAACCCATGGGCCAGGCTATGGACGAGCTCAATGCGATCGTGAAGAAGAACGTAACGCCGGAAATCTCCACCCGCTACGTGGGAATGGCCGACGCCATGCTGGATTCGTTCAAGAACATCGCCTTCGCCCTGATTATTGCCGTCATCATGGTTTACATGATCCTTGCGTCCCAATTCGAAAGTTTCGTCCATCCCTTTACGATCATGTTCTCGCTGCCCGTGAGTCTCATTGGCGCTATGGGCCTTCTCTTCCTGACCGGCGAACGGGTCCAGATCTTCAGCCTCATCGGCGTGATCATGCTCATGGGTCTGGTAACGAAAAACGCTATTCTGTTAGTCGACTATACCATCACGCTCAGGAAGCGCGGCATGACCCGTGAAGAGGCGCTGCTCAGAGCAGGACCGGTGCGGCTTCGTCCGATCGTTATGACCACGGCAGCCATGGTCTTTGGTATGCTTCCCACGGCCTTGAAGATCGGCGAAGGCGCGGAGTCCAGGGCTCCGATGGCAATTGTCGTGATCGGCGGTCTGATCACTTCGACCCTGCTCACCCTCGTCGTGATCCCGGTCGTGTATACGCTTGTGGACGACCTGGAGAATTTTTTTAAAAAGACGAAAAAACCTGAAAGGATCGGACAACCAGAGATAACCACGGTGTAAAGCTTAATGCAACTGGCGGTTCTTTATTCCTCTTAATCCGTGGGT
>JAJYKN010000383.1 GCA_021788515.1 Nitrospirota bacterium
CTTCTTCAGTACGCATCTTGTTCAGTTCCTCGAGTGCCTGCGCAAGACCGTTCGACAGGATATTCCACTGAGCATCAGCATCCTCTTGTTCTTCAGTCACGGATATGATGTCTTGAAAACCAACGAGCATCGAAAGTTCCACTTCTCCGCTTAAGCCGAAGCGGGACTTGAGGTCCTTCAGAGCGCCGATATAGCGTTCCGCCAGCGGCTCATTTACGACAAGCTTCCCGTTTTTTGCATGTTCCCCATTGCGAGTAATGAAAACGTCGAAGCGGCCGCGGGAAAAGTGCTCCTGCACGCTCTTTTTTACGCGCCCTTCCATTGCAGCAAGGTTCCGGGGCGACTTCACCTGAACATCGAGGTATCGGTTATTGAGTGAACGGACCTCTATGACAAAGTGGACTGATGCTTCATCCACTTCCCTTCTTCCGTATCCAGTCATGCTGCGTATCATGCACGTCACCCTTCACCCGTCGCTGGCTGCCTCAGACACAAACGGGCTTCGTCTTATAATTTGCGCGAGTAATCCGCCTCGATGATTGGTTCAAAATGGTATGTTCTTGTCGTGTACGGAGGGTACACATCAAAAAAGAAATGTACGGTCTCGTCCCACTTCGCGCTGATTTTCATCATGTGGGTGTCCTCGTTCCGGGTCAGCACGATATCTTCCTGACCGATAGGAAGATTCAGTTCTTTCGCCTTCTTCACCAGATCAGTCAGGATTTCATTATCGCTGAGTGTTTGCGCCAGCTCCGCCTTGACCGACATTTCATCCTTCATGCGCTCGGAATTAATGTACATGGGGACCAGTTTAATGCCGATATGGACGACAATAAACAAAACCAGGAGCCAAAACAACACTTTAAAACTGACCATGCCTCGTTCCGCTGAGAGATTTGACATCATAATGCTCCCTTCCTAATTACCGTATCAGTCTTCCGATCCGCTCCCACCGCACCCAGCTATCGGGTCCGTCCCAGGACCAGTAGATAATGAAGGCCTTGCCGAGAATCTTATTTTCCTTCACAAACCCCCAGAACCGGCTATCCTGGCTGTTGTCGCGGTTATCACCCATCACGAACACCGAATTCTCCGGCACAAGCCAAGGGCCGTCGTTTTTGCCGGACTGATCGACAAGATACTGCATAATGTGCGAGACCGTTCCCAGTTGTTCTTCGTAGAACATCGGTTTACCGAACGACGGCCCCTCCTCCACACTTTTATCATGAGGGCCGCTGATCGGTTTTATCTGAACAGCCTGATCGTTGATGAATAATTTTCCATCGATTATCTGTATCTTATCGCCCGGAAGACCGACGACCCGCTTGATAAAATTCTTGTCCTCATTCTCCGGGTATTTGAAGACAATAACATCGCCGCGTTTCGGTTCTTTCCAGGTAAAAAGCCTCGTGTCGGTAAAGGGGATCCTCGGTCCGTAAATGAATTTATTGACAAGCAGATGGTCGCCGATGGTCAGCGTGGGGATCATGGAACCCGACGGTATCTTGAAAGCCTCGACAACGAATTGCCTGATGAACAAAGCCACGACTGCCGCTATAAGAAAGGGCTCCACCCATTCTTTGTAAAATGTCTTTGTCTTTTCTTTTTTCAACTCAGCTTCAGACATCCTGCCTCCTGGACGGATTCGTTCAGCAAACCGTCATTATGAATTTCAGACTGAAAATTTTCAATTTAAAACTTGCACTTCACGAAAATTACTCCCCGACCTTGAGCACGGCAAGGAACGCCTCCTGGGGAAGCTCCACGCTCCCGACCTGTTTCATTTTCTTTTTGCCCTCTTTCTGCTTTTCGAGGAGTTTTCGCTTTCTGGTAATATCGCCACCGTAGCACTTGGCAGTCACGTCTTTGCGCAATGCCTTCACGGTCTCTCGCGCGATGATCTTTGCGCCGATAGCCGCCTGGATGACCACCTCGTAGAGCTGCCGCGGGATCACCTCTTTGAGCTTCTCGGCAAGTTGCCTTCCCCGGATCGCAGCCTTGTCCCGGTGGGTAATGAGCGAGAGCGCATCAACCGGCTCGCCGTTCAGGAGCATGTCGAGTTTCACCAGGTCCGACTCAACATAGCCCGAGAGTTCATAGTCGAGCGAGGCGTATCCCTTGGTCAGCGATTTCAACCTGTCGTAAAAATCCATCACGATCTCATTCAGGGGAAGTTCGTAGCTGATAAGCACGCGATCCTTGGTGATATAGGTGATCTCTTTCTGGACACCCCGACGCTCCTGGCACAGGGCGATGAGCGAACCCACGTATTGCTCGGGCGTAATCAGGGAAGCCATGATCATGGGTTCCTCGATCCGCAGGATATCCTGGATCCCCGGCAGTTTGGCCGGGTTGTCCACCATGACGATTTCTCCGCTGTTCTTCGTCACCCGGTAGACCACGGTCGGCGCCGTGGGAATGAGATCGAGCTTGAATTCCCGCTCAAGCCGTTCCTTGATAATGTCCATGTGCAAGAGCCCCAGGAATCCGCACCGGAACCCGAACCCGAGGGCGAGCGAGGTTTCCGGCTCGTAGGTGAAGGACGAATCGTTCAACCGCAATTTCTCCAAAGCGTCGCGCAGATCCGCATAGTCTTCGCTGATTACCGGATAGATGCCGGCAAAAACCATGGGTTTTACGTCTTTATACCCGGGGAGCGGTCCATCAGCCGGCCGGTCGGCATCCATAACCGTATCGCCGATCTTGGCATCCGAAACCTTTTTGATGCCGGCGATAATGCACCCTACGTCGCCCTGCGAAAGCTCCGAGGTCGGTTGCATCTTGGGAGTAAAGACCCCGACGGACTGAACTTCATAGACCGAT
>JAJYKN010000384.1 GCA_021788515.1 Nitrospirota bacterium
TTTACCGTGAAAGTGCTCGCGCACCCTTCCCGCTGCGGCAAAAAGGTCCCACAGGTCCGCGCCCTCGGCATGAGACAGCTCGGTCGCCGCAGTTTCATCGATATGCGCCCCACCCAATATATCGTCCAGAACAGCCGATATCCGTTGTCTCATCATGTTCGTCATGGATATTCTTTTACCTGATACCTGAAGCGTTGTCAACCAAATTAAGCAATTGTGGTTAACGAGCAGATCGGCACATAGATGCAGCAGTGCTGGGGACGGAAATCACGGAGGCAACAGGAATGCTGCTGAAATCCTCAGGAGGTCGTGAGACCGGAAATGATCGTTCTTACTTCCTGTTCCATCATTGACTGAATGGACTCCAGGGAGGCGGGATCCTTCGCCTCAAAGCGCATGACCAAGACGGGCTGGGTATTCGATGCCCGTATGAGGCCCCACCCTTTTTCAAAAATAGCGCGCACGCCGTCAACGGTGATCACTTCTTTGGGCCTCTGAGCAAGACCATTCCCCTGCAAAAAAATCTCCTGGACTTTTTCCACAACCCTGAACTTGACGGCGTCAGGACAGTCGAATCGAATCTCCGGCGTATTGAAGGTTTTGGGCAGATCTGCGAACAGGTTGCTGAGCGAAGCTGCAGTGCCCTGGCTGGTCTTGAGTTTTTTAACTATTTCGACAATGCGGCACGCGGCATAAATCGCGTCATCGTATCCGAAATAACGGTCCGCAAAGAACAAGTGCCCGCTCATTTCCCCTGCCATGGCCGCATGAACTTCCTTCATTTTTGCCTTAATCAGTGAATGACCGGTCTTCCACATAATGGCATTCCCGCCGTGGGACCGGATGTCGTCGTACATGACTTGTGAACACTTGACTTCGGACACGAAGGTGGCGCCCGGCCGTTCCCGAAGAATGTCCCGTGAAAAGACGACCATCAATTGATCGCCCCACAGGATGCTCCCTTTTTCATCCACCACGCCGATCCTGTCCGAGTCGCCGTCAAATGCAATACCGATATCGGCCTTCCGGGTACGCACGGTATCGATAAGCGCGGCTAGATTCTTGGGTATCGTGGGGTCGGGATGGTGGTTCGGAAACGTTCCATCAGGTTCGGAAAAGAGCTCAATGACCTCGCATCCCATGGACCGGATAATTTCTGGTGCAGCCAGTCCCGCAGTCCCGTTCCCGGCATCCAGAACAACCTGAAGGCGCGGTCCTTCGCTTGCTCGGAACAAGGTTATGAGGTGATGTATATAGTCGGGGAGAAGAGGCCTGCGTGAAATTGAGCCCGTCGCGACATGACTTGATCTCTTACCGATATCCGCAGTTTCAGCCATCATGATCTGCTTTAATTTTTGTATCTCTTCCCCGTAAATGGTTTCCTTGCCAACGCACAACTTGAATCCGTTGAACTCCGACGGGTTGTGGCTGCCGGTGATCATCACTCCCGCGCCTTGTTTAAGGTGATAGAGAGAAAAATAGAGCGTCGGCGTTGGGCAGAGGCCAATGACGGTAACGTTCAGACCACCTGTTGTAAGCCCTTGTACAATGTTCTCGCAAAGCCTCGGGGAGCTAACACGCGCGTCATACCCGACTGTAACGTCGCCAATGCCCTTCGGCTTCACATAGGCGGCGAAGGCCCGCCCCAGGGCCTCAATGACCGGCGGCGTAAGATCCCGGTCCGCAATGCCGCGGATGTCGTATTCTCTGAAGATTTCCGGATTGATCATGACAAAATAACCGTCCTTCTGGTGTGCTGTTATTCGCTTTTTGAGAGAGCCGGCAAAGACTTGCGCTGGCTCTGATTTTGCCTGTTGTAGTCGTCATCGAAACGGACAATATCGTCTTCTTCGAGATACTCGCCGTTCTGCACTTCAATGATCTGGAGCGGGATCTTGCCGCGGTTCTCAAGCCGGTGTTTTGTGGACATAGGGATATACGTGCTTTCATTCGGGTGCACGTCGTACTCATTTTCCCCGTTCGTGACGCGAGCAGTGCCCGAAACGACGACCCAATGCTCGCTCCGGTGATAATGGAGTTGGTGGGAAAGCTTCGTTCCGGGATTAATGACGAGTCTCTTGATCTTATACCGGTCCCCGTCTTCCAAAATCGTATAAGAACCCCAGGGCCGATGGACCGTCCGGTGGATCAGGTGCTCGCTGGACTTGCGTTTTTTCAGCTCGTCGACGATTTTCTTCACATCCTGAGCTCGCTGCTTGTCGCAAACCAGCGTGGCATCCGGGGTGTCCACGACGATCACGTCCTTGAGGCCGATGGTCGCAACCAGACGTTTTTCCGCATAAATGATCGAGTCATGACTGCCGATATCGATGACATTACCGCTCACAACGTTGCCCGCGGCGTCTCGATCGGATACATCGTCGAGCGCTGTCCAACTCCCCACATCAGACCAGCCAATATCAGCAGGAATGACCGCAGCGAGCTCGGTTTTTTCCATTACCGAATAGTCGATGGAGACGGATTTCAGCCTCTTGAAAACCTGTTGGATAACCTCGTTTTCCTTCTCTGTGCCGATGTTTTGCTTGATCTCCATTAATCCGCTGTACAGAGCCTGGTCGTGCTTCTTAATTTCCCCGAGAAGGACCTTCGTTTTCCAGATAAAGATGCCGCTGTTCCAGTAGTAGCCGCCGTGTTTCACGTATTCTTTGGCCTTGTCGAGGTTCGGTTTTTCAACGAATGCTTCCACGTTATAAACGCCGTCAACCCCTGCATCCTCCGAGACCGGCCCCGCCTTGATATATCCATAGCCGGTTTCGGGCCGGTCAGGCTTGATCCCGAGCGTCACGAGATATCCCTAAC
>JAJYKN010000385.1 GCA_021788515.1 Nitrospirota bacterium
TTATCACAAGGTGAAGCATGCCCTGGCTGTGGCTTCAGGAACAGACGCCTTGCACCTTGCTCTGCTCGCTGCAGGCATCAAGCGCGGCGACGAGGTCATTACTTCGCCGTTCACCTTTATCGCCACGGCTGAGGCGATCTCCTACGTCGGCGCGGTACCGATGTTCGTGGATATCCGGCCCGATACATTCAATATGGATATCACGAAGATCGAAACAGCGATCACGAAAAAAACAAAAGCAATCATCCCGGTCCATCTCTACGGTCACCCGGTGGACATGGACGGGCTCATGCAGCTCGCAAAGAAACACCATCTCCGGGTCGTCGAAGACTGCGCCCAGTCTTTCGGCGCAGAGTATCAAGGTAAAAAGACAGGGGCGTTCGGCGACATCGGCTGCTTCAGCTTTTTCCCGAGCAAGAACCTGGGATGCTACGGCGACGGCGGCATGGCGATCACCGATGACGCAAAACTTGCCGAGCATATGCTCAGCCTGCGAAACCATGGAAGCCGCGTCCGGTACTACCACGATGAGATCGGGTACAACAGCCGGCTTGACGAAATCCAGGCCGCTATCCTTCGGATCAAGTTCAAACATATCGATGAATACAACGCAAAACGCAACGCCAATGCAGCGTTGTATGCCAAATACCTTTCCGTGCCCGGCATTCAGACGCCTGCAGAACAGAGCGGCACAAAGCATGTGTTCCACCAGTATACGATCCGGGTCAAAAACCGGGATGCTGTCAAGAAGAAGCTTGACGAAGGGAACGTAACGTCGTCCATGATCTACTATCCTGTCCCGCTTCATTTGCAAACGGCGTATAAGGACCTGGGCATGAAACCCGGGAGTCTGCCTGCGGCAGAGCAGGCTGCGCAGGAGGTATTGTCTCTCCCCATGTATCCCGAATTGACCGAAGAACGGATCAAACTAGTGGCTGATGCGGTAAAGAAGGCACTGTGAACCTTACCGTTGCATATTTTCAGAGGCAGACATGCTTCCAGCCCTTTTAGAATGCGATGGATATCTTGAAATCAGTATCGAACAGGAGTGCACAAAAAGTGAATTTCTGCCGTCAGCCCCATGGATCGAATAGAGCTCGAAGTGGTATCGCTCTAAAAGCGCTTCCAGCATGTCTGCCTCTTCTCAGAAGCGTTTGTTATGCAACGGCAGGGTGAAAAGAGAGACGGAAGACGGAAGACAGACAAAAGAGGGAAGACAGGGAGCAGAAGCCGGCATACAGGTATGAAGAAGGTCATGATCATGTCCGGGGAAGCGTCCGGCGATCTGCACGGCGCCAACCTGGCACGGGAGATCCGCAACCAGGACCCGTCGATTGCGCTGTACGGCGTCGGCAGTGTCCGAATGAAAGAGGCCGGTGTGCATCTGCTGGCCGATGCTTCGGAGATCTCCGTCGTGGGGATCACCGCAGTGCTGACCCATTTCCCGGTGATCTGCCGGGTCTATAAAACGCTCAAGCGGTTCTTGCGGGACGAGCGGCCGGACCTCCTCGTCCTGATTGATTTCCCGGACTTTAATATCATGCTGGGGAAGGTGGCAAAGAAACTCGGCATTCCCGTTCTGTATTACATCAGCCCCCAGGTCTGGGCCTGGCGCAAGGGCAGGATCAGGACGATCGCCCGCCTGGTAAAAGCCATGATCGTCGTGTTCCCCTTTGAAGTGCCGCTCTATGAGAAAGCGGGCGTCGATGTTCGGTTCGTGGGCCATCCCCTCTCGGACGTAGTCCAATCGAACCTGACCAAGGACCAGGCGAAGAAAGACCTTGGGCTCGATTCCCATCGGAGAACCATAGCTCTTCTGCCCGGAAGCAGGACGTCTGAAATCGTCCATTTGCTGCCCGATATGCTGAAAGCGTCGCGGATCCTCGCGTCCCGGTTTAACGATTTACAGTTTGTTCTTCCTCTCGCACCGACGCTTGACCTGGGTTTTGTCCGTGCTTTTGTAGAACAGGCGCCCGATGTAGCGGTACGGATGGTCGAAGGCAGGGTGTACGACGTGCTCAAGGCCTCGGACGCCTCGATCGTTGCTTCGGGAACCGCCACGCTTGAGACCGGGCTCATGGCAGTGCCGATGGTGATTGCCTACCGCATTTCGGCGCTCAACTATTTTCTTCTCACCAAAATCGTGCGCGGGGTGGAGAATGTCGGCCTCGTGAATATCGTCGCGGGCAGACGGATCGTCCCCGAACTGGTTCAGAACGATTCGACACCGGAGAACATGGCTGATGCCATAACGTCCCTGCTGAGCGATACCGTTTACTATAATCGTATGCAGAGCGATCTTGCGAAAGTAAGAACGCGGTTAGGCGATTCCGGCGCGTCCGCGCGGGCCGCCTCGGTAGTCAGGGAAGTGCTGGCCCAGGCCGGATACTAATCATATGGAAATCTATAAGAGGCTTTTAATATATCTCAGGCCCTACAAGGTCCGTCTTGCCTGGTCCGCGGTTTTCATGATTCTGACGAGCGCCTTGATCTCCCTGCAAGCCTATCTCGTGCAGCCGGTCCTGGACAACGTTTTCTTAAACAAGAACATGAAGCTTTTGCTGCTCCTGCCGCCTGCACTCGTTGTCGTGGTTATCCTCAAAGGGGCCGCGTCGTACGCCCGGGACTACCTTTTGGGTTATATCGGTCAGCGGATCGTCAATGATATTCGCGATCAGCTGTACAGGCACCTGACCTCTCTTTCCTTTTCGTACTATACCAGGACGCCGACCGGTGTGCTTATTTCCCGGATCATCAATGACGCGAATCTTGTTCAGGGAGCATTGACCCGGGCGCCTTCCAGTCTTGTGCAGGGACTCT
>JAJYKN010000386.1 GCA_021788515.1 Nitrospirota bacterium
TCCAGCACGTGATACTTCAAAAAGGAAACAGATGATCGCCCTTCTCTGCTCCGTCCAGGCTGAAGCAGAACAACTCCTTGCCGCTACAGCAGTGACCGGGTCCCTGTCACGGGGGTCCAAGTCACTTATCGAGGGGACGCTCGCGGGACGCAGGATCATGCTCTGCGTCGGAGGGATGGGCAAGGTCAATGCCGCTCATACGGCAACGTTGCTCGCCGGGTTTAATCCTGCGGCAATGATCATCTTCGGGATCGGCGGCGCTTATCCCTCTTCAGGCGCGAAGATCGGCGATGTAGCGCTGGCAAAGGAGGAAATTGCCGGCGACGAGGGAGTGTTTACCGCGGACGGCTTCAAAGATACGGAATACATGGGTATCCCTTTGCTCAAGACCGCGACATCGGTGATATACACGACCTACCCGGCGCAGGATTCACTGGTAAAACAATGCTCGCAGTCGCTTACCCTGCATCAGAAATCCGGGAGAGCTTCGGTTCATATCGGGACGTTCGTCACGCTGTCAACCTGCACAGGAACCACAGTGCGGGCACGGGAACTGGAGGAGCGTTATCACGGCCTGTGCGAAAACATGGAAGGCGCCGCCGCGTCGCAGGTGGCTGGTCTGCACAATATTCCCTGGATCGAAGTACGGGGAATTTCCAATATGGTGGAAGACCGCAATCTCAAGAACTGGAACATCCCCGGTGCGGCGCAGGCAGCGCAGCAGGCGGTGTTGCGCATATTGGAGGGCTGGAAGCAATGACGCAGACGCTTACGATCGGCTATTCTCCCTGCCCGAATGACACGTTCATCTTTTATGCGCTTATTCACGGAAAAGTGAAAATCCCCGGCCTCGCCTTCCGCGAACAGCTGGAAGACGTCGAAACGCTGAACCGCATGGCGCTCGACGGGAAACTCGACTTCACCAAGATATCCTATCATGCCCTGGGCCATCTCCGAAAGCAGTACGCCCTGCTGCGTTCCGGGAGCGCGCTCGGGCGGGGATGCGGGCCGCTCATCGTCGCACGTCAGGGCACGGCTCTTGCTGATCTGGACAAAGGCCTGATCGCCATTCCGGGAACGCTCACCACCGCTTATCTGCTGCTTCGGCTGTTGGATCCTGGGCTTACCAACGTGTCCGTGATGACCTTCGACCTCATTATGGACGCGGTAGCGAAAGGCGAGGCCCTTGCAGGCCTCATTATTCATGAAAGCCGTTTCACCTATCCGCTCTACAATCTCGTAAAACTGCTTGACCTAGGGGAATGGTGGGAAAACCATTCCGGCCTTCCGATCCCGCTCGGCGGAATTCTCGGCAAACGGTCCCTCGGCCGGGACCTCCTGCTCCGGGTGGAAGCGGGCATTCGGGCAAGCCTTCAGTACGCCAATGCAAACCCGGAAGAAGTTCTGCACTACTGCAGGCGACACAGTCAGGAAATGGATGATCAGGTCATGAAAAACCACATCGACCTTTACGTAAATGATTTTTCGCTGGACCTCGGCCAGGGAGGGCTGAACGCCGTTCACAGGCTCTTTGCCGAGGCAGAGGCGCGCGGGATTATTCCCCCTTTCGACTTATCACTTTTGGCAGAGGAATGACACAATCATTGATCGGGCATCACGCAAATCTGTCATAATATATTCACTTTACGAAGTCCGGAAGAGACTATCGCCCGGACCGTGCCAGGATCCGATCCTCTTGAGCGCGGGATAGTTCTCCGAACCCGGTGGCATTGCGCTCAGCTGACTGAAGAAGATTCGAGAATTGTTCGAGGACGGGCGTCCCATGGTCATTGTTAAACTTTTTGCCATACTGAAAGACAAAGCAGGCCGGAGCGAATTGTCGCTTGCTTTTGGCGGCGGTACAGTCGCGGGCTTGCTGAAGCAGGTGGCCGCTGAATACCCTGCGCTCGCGGAAAGTCTTTCCTGCGGCGGCATTATGGCTTCGGTGAACCAGGAATTCGTAAAAATGGACGCAGCCGTGAAGGACGGCGATGAGGTGGCGCTCATGCCGCCGTTCTCGGGCGGAAACGGCAACACGGGGCACATCCGCATTCAAAAGGAACCCTTCTCAGTCGAGCGGGAAGTCGAGCGGTTGAAACAATCATCGAGTTCCATCGGCGCAGTCGTTTCTTTTCTCGGCACAACGAGAGACATATCGATGGAGAAGCAGGTGGCGAAACTCGAGTTTGAACATTACTCCGGCATGGCCGAAAAAAAGCTTTCCGAGATCAGGGAGCGGGCAATCAAGGAGTATGGGGTGATTGACGTAACCATCATTCACCGGATCGGGACCCTCCCGGTGGGAGAGAATATCGTTTTGATCATCGTCGCCTCGGGACACCGCGACGAGGCATTCAAGGCGTGCCGCTTCTGCATTGATGAGTTAAAGCGGATCACGCCCATCTGGAAGAGGGAAACGACGCCGGACGGCGACGTTTGGGTGGAGGAACATCCGTGAAATTCAGAAGTCAGATGGTAAGAAGTCAGACTGAAGCGACTTCGTTACGTCTGTTCTCATACTGTTTTTAGGCTGTGCTCTTGTTTTCTTACTTTTTACCTCTTACTTTTTACCTCTTACTTCTTCCCTCTTACTTCTGAAGTTATTGCTTTGCCGCTTTTTTCCCATTTTTCAGGAATACCACGCAGGTCGTGCAGTCGTTCTCCATACGGCACTTCGTGGTCTCCCAGCAGGGTTTGCCTTTGTCCGTGAATGCCGTGCACACGACCCGCCGCTCATCAGGACAATCCTTGATCTCCCAGCAGGGCGCATAATCGAGGAGCTTCTTGATTCCCTCGATGCTGATC
>JAJYKN010000387.1 GCA_021788515.1 Nitrospirota bacterium
GGGGCCGGTGCCGGCTGCAGCGCAGGCAATGGAAATTTTGTATTGACAGTTTCTTAAAAGAATAATACTATTCACCAGCCGATGAAGGAAAAAGAGAAGAGGGTGTTGTATTGAGGCTGAACGATCCGGTCAATATCATGCTCGACTGCTGTATCCCCGACAAAAAGAAGCTGATGTCCGAACTCGGCAAGCTTTCTCCCGGCGATGTTCTTCAGATAGAAATTGATAACTGCGTTGCATCGAAAGCCATGGTGAAAACATTCATCAGGAACAAGTGGTACCGCATCGTTGACACCGTGGATTTTGACGATGCGAGCATTCTGCATATTCGCGCGGAACGAGAAGTATAAGCTCCTGAAACGCCATACGTCTCCTTCCTTCCGTCAATTCTCCCCGTCATTTCGTCAGTTACAGATCAATTTTTCTCCGGAAGCCGGGAAATCAATTCCTTTACCGTGACGAACAGATCGCCCAGGATCGGATGTACTCGTGGAGCAGGACGTCCCTGGTTTAACCGCATGAGAGGCGCATCAGGGTCCTTGTTGAAACAGAGGATGTCCGCCCGCGTTCCGATATAGTCGATATGTTGCGGCGCGCCGGAGATGCCGAGGGCGATGATGAGTTTCGGGTTCACGCGAACGCCGGTCTGGCCGATTTGTGCTTCGAGCGACAACAGCTTCAGGTCCTGCGTCACTTTGCGCGTTGCGCCGAACCGGGGCGCGAGGCCCAGTCGTTCGAGCGCTGCCTTGAGCTGCGTCGCCAGTTCAAGCCCTGAGCGGTCTTTGATCCCGTATCCCAGGTCGATGATGACGTCAGCCTGCGAGAGGGTCGGGGCCGCCTCGGGCGGCAAGGGCATGGTCCATTCGGGGTCCAGTTCCCAGTCCAGGACCGTTGCGTTGAACGACGGGGCTTCTCCCGTGGCGGAGAAGTCCGCTTCGCGGGCTGTTGTAATGAACGCAGAACCGCGATCCAGGATGCGGCGCCGGACAAGTTTCCCTTCGTAGGCCGGTTGCAGAAAGGCAAGGGAGCCCGCCCCTTGCTTCTTGATTTCGGTGACCCCGGAACAGAGCAGGATCGGCTCCTTTGGATTGTCCGATTCTCCCGCCACATAGGCAAAGGAACTGGTCCATTCCGGTCCTGCGCAGAGCAGCGCCGCATCTCCCGCCTTCTGCACGAAGCGGATGAGCTTTCGCTTTCCTTCGTTCGAGAGCCTGCCGTCCCCCGTGTCCAGACAGAACGCCTGTTCGCAGCCCTGTGCCCGCGCACGTCCCAGGAGCGCAGGCCATGTTTCCTTCGGCGCTGGAATGACGGCATAGGCTTTTCTCCTGGTCAGGTCGGCAATGAGCCGGGAAGCACGGAGCACGACCAAGTTGGATTTTTGCTCATTGGGGTCCAGGATGGCCCAGACCGCGGCTGCGCCGGGAAGCATTTCCTTACCCGGTTCACCCGTGTACGCTTCGGCTCCCGCCGTGCTTGCCGAAGCTGCATAGGCCTTGAGATACTCGGCGGCCTGCGCTGCATTCGTGACCGTCTGCGTTATTGCCGCGGCTCCCGACGGCAATTCAAAGAATGGGTGTTCGGCAGCCTGTTTTGTCTCTGCCTGGATCACCCGTATGGGTGAGAAAACGGAGCCCACCGCCCTGTTCATGTCGTTGTTCGTATCCCGGAATACGGAAGTGACGCTGATAACTGCGGGCAGGACGACATGGCTCAGGCCGCTTCCGTCCGGTTTCGTCTCGATCTGTTCCCGGCGGTAGTGGAGCCGCTTGAAGCATCCGGCGAGATAGGCGCCGAGGCTCTGATCTCCGTTCAGGCAATCGGCGCCGGTTACGATGAGATCGTACTGGTTCAGCGCCTCGAGGTCCTTGATGGTTTTCACGTAGGATTCCGGGCTTGCCGCGGGATCGATCCCGATCCGGCGCAGGTCATTGGCGTTGGCCCCTGCCGAGGACCTCAGAAGAACGTCGAACTCGGGGCCGCCGGGCATGAGCACGTCCACCCGTATTTCAACACCGCTTGCCGCCTTGAGCTCGAGCAGTTGCGACAGGGCTGCACGGTCGCGCGGATCAAGCTGCCACACGATTTCCCGAATCGCACCGTCTGCGACCCCCGGGCTGGGAGAAAGGTCGGCAACGGGACGCACGATAGCGAGGCAGGCGAGGGGAGCGCGGACGATGCCGGGCGTTGTCGTGGCCGGCTTTTCTTTTTCCGCGAAGGCGTCGAGAGCGGCGTCAACGGCGCGCACTTCGGGCATGCCGCGGTTTTCCAGCACAGAAGCCAAAGCGCCCGTGTATTTGGCATCAAGATGAACAAGACGGCTAAGCGACCGGTCAACGGCGCGTTCACCGGCACGCAGGAGGGCCGGAACATATGCCGGATCACTCTGTCCGAGGAGAGCCCTTCGCTGTTCGAGCCATTCCATCCGGTACCAGACGCACTCAAGCCGCAGGATCTCTCCTGCCATCTCCGCAAGGGGAAACAACGCGGGCTGAAGCATGGCATCGGACCAGGCGGCATCGCCGAGCAGGGCCGCGGCATCCTTCACGCACTTCCGCAGCCTGTTCTTCCATTCCGTGAGCGTGGCCGCTGCGCGGTCGTTCTGCGTCGCGGTGATTTCGGGCCAGTCTCCGGCGCGGGCGATCAGGTCTTTCAGGATCAGGAACCGCTGGACTTCGTTCGTTCCTTCATAGATGGTCAGGATGCGCGCGTCGCGCCTCGCTTTTTCGATCAGAAATTTCTCGGTCTGGCCGGCGGGGCCGTAGGCATACTCGACGAGCGAGAGGAGTTCGTGGATGTCCTC
>JAJYKN010000388.1 GCA_021788515.1 Nitrospirota bacterium
AAAGAATTCTTTCACAAAAGTGGGAAAGGGCTTTTGTGTATTTCAAGCACGAGGATGAGGCCAAAGGGGCAGAAATAGCGATGCGTTTTCACGAGCTTATCGATTTAAGACTGAACGGAGAAAAAAACAACACAGGACGGATACGTAAGTGAAAGAAGCCAAAGGTTATCCGTCGGCTCCGACCTGTTTCAGGCGAGTGTCATGGATCGGAAGGGGTTCGCCCGGGTCGAAGACCTCGTTGGCATGCCTGATGCGATAGGAACGGCCGGGGACCTGCTTGCTGTAGGTAATGATGAGGCGTCCGATGGTTTGTTTGATATCCTTGGTGGGCTTTCCGTTCAACAGGGCGACGGGTCCGGGAAAATCGTCGGGCATGAACAACTGGTAGCCGTGAGGCGCCAGGGACATGAGCACGTTGTTCTCCCTATTGTCGCGGCCGAGCACGATTTTGACGCCCGCATCGATGCGGTAGTGGCGGCCCACGGTAAGCAGCCGGATGTCATTTGGCGTAACTGCCTGGCCGTCCTCGTACAGATCGCGCAGCTTGTCTGCAAAGTTCTTGTCCGTAAGAAGGCACCCCCCTGCAGGGGCCGAGAATCCGTGAATGCCGTAGCGTTCCGCGAGCCGCAACTGTACTGTTCGGGACCGTCCGCTGATGCCGAGGAGTTTGTCCCGCTGAACCAGCCCGTCGAGTTCCGCTTTGGTGGGCGGCAGGACCGTTGCCGAGAGGGGCCGGAGGATCATGCCGCGCATGTCGGCGTCGCGTTCGATCACGTGAAAGGTGTCGCGGCGCTGGGACATGGGACGCTGGCCCAGGACTTCGCCGGTGATGACGAAGGACGTGTTGACCTCCTCCATCACGGCCTTGGCTTTCCTGAGCATGAAGATCTTGCAGTCGATGCAGGGGTTTACGTTTTTGCCGTATCCGTGAACGGGGTTCCGGACCAGGTCGATATACTCCTGGCCCATGTCCTCCACCCGGAGGTCGATGCCGATCTCCTTCGCAACGCGCGCAGCGTGGGTCTGATGTTCGCTCCCGTAGCTTTTGGAAAAGGCAGAGGTGAAATAGAGCCCGACAACGTCAAAACCCTGTTCCATGATCAATTTTGCCGCGAGTACGCTATCGAGTCCGCCCGATAGGAGGGCGACTGTTTTCTTACTCATCAACTGTCTCCCTGTTCCGTGAAATCGAAGGAAATCGAAGCAATATTATAAATCTCTGGATACGATTTTTGCAATAGAGAATAATAAAAAAATCAACTTTAAAAATTTCTGAGCCGGTCAATTTTGCCAAAAAACGGGTAAAATTGTTACAGGAATGTTTACGAGGAGGGAAGGTATATGGCAAAATGGACGATTGATCCGGACCATTCCTGCGCTGCTTTTGCAATCAGGCATATGGCGCTCGCGCACGTGCGCGGGCAGTTTAACAAAATGAAAGGTACGATCCATTTCGATCCCGCGGAAAAACAGCGAACTTCTGTGGACGTTGAAATAGATGTGGCAAGCGTGAATACGGGCATTAAAAAACGGGACGAGCACCTTTTGACCAGTGATTTTTTCGACCAGCAGAAATACCCGCTCATCACCTTTACGAGCACTGCCGTTGATTTTCTCGATGCACGCCGCTGCCGCGTGAACGGCACCTTAACGCTCCACGGGATGTCGCAGCACGTCACCTTCGAGGGGGAATATGCAGGGCCTAAAAAAAATCCCTACGGCGACGAATCGACAATCGGATTTTCGGGCTCGACGACGGTCAACAGGGAAAGCTTCGGTATTCTGTGGGGAAGCGTGCCCATGGAGGGCGGCGGCCTGGTGGCAGGGAAGGAAGTCCAGATCTTTCTCGATGTGGAGGCGGACCTGACCGAAGAAGAGTCGTCTTGACAGCTTCGGGATGATTCCTTATATTGGGAACAGTGAAGATTATTTGCCACGGAATTGCCGTGGCTTTTTCTGAGGGGCCCGGCATGCGGCGATCAAAGAAGGAGATCAAGGATAGAGAAGTCATTGTGGGGTTGTTGAAGAGGTGTCACGTGGGCAGGCTCGGCACTATCAACAGGGACGGCTATCCCATGGTGAAACCGCTCAATTTCGTCTATCTTGACAAGAAGATCTATTTTCACAGTGCGCGGGAAGGCGAAAAGATCGACGACATCAGGCGGGACAGCCGGGTCTGTTTCGAGGTCGACCTGCCGATAGCACTCGTGAAGAGCACGGGAAGCCCCTGCAGGGCGGAATATCTGTACCGAAGCGTGATTGTGAAGGGAAGGGCGCAGATGACCGAAGAACCGTCGGAACGGCTGCTTGCGCTCACAGGCCTCATGGAAAAATACCAGCCCGAAGGCGGCTACGGAGATTTCCCCGAAGAAAAAATGAAGATCACGGGCATCGTTCGCGTCGATATTGAGGAAATGACGGGGAAGGAAGACCTCGGCAAAGAGGGGATGAAAGACAGCGTGATCCAAGCCCTCAGCGAAAATATGCCCCTCCCCATCGTTCTTGAGCGCGAAGGACCGTAGCCGCGCTCCTTTCTGCTGTCGGGAGCACGTTTTTCCGGATTAAAAGCTGAATGGTATGAGTGCAATGGCGCATTCCCGGGACGGCCGAATGCAGCGCGATAATACTACACTTGAAGAGCATCCCTTCCTGAACCCGGCATCCAACATACAGGAGTTATTCATGCGCACGCTACTTGCTCTTTGTTTCACTCTTCTTATTTCTTCTTCGGCCTGGGCAGGCGGCAGCCGATCCGGGGAGCAGCCGGATCGCCAGCCCGCTGATAACTCACAAGT
>JAJYKN010000389.1 GCA_021788515.1 Nitrospirota bacterium
CTTCACCCCGGCCCGGCTGACCGGTCTGCTTGTCGTGCTCGCCTCGTTTTGTTATTTTCTTCTGCGGAGGCCGGGAAACGCGTTTTCACTGGCCCGGAATTCCTTCCGAATAATGAGACGTGACGGCAGGAACCACACGAGTCCGAACAGCGGCATACCGGAGGCGGCCATGGCGGGAGCCCTCGGTGTCAGGCTGGGAGGGCCCTCAACTTACGGCGGCGTTCTCGTGCAGAAGCCGTTTATCGGAGATAATGCGGCAGGAGACTACCGCACGGCATCAAAGCAGGCCGTTTCAATTGTTGTGCTCGCAGCCGGCATCGCCGTTCTCACTTCGGCTGTCGTGCTGTCGTTCAGGATGAACCTATGAGAGAACACGGCGGCAATATTTATGAGAAATGCCGGGAGAACCGTTGCGCCCCCTGCGCGATCATCGATTTCAGCGCGTCCATCAACCCGAAGGGGATGCCACGGGCCGCTGTGGCGGCAATAAAAGAGCATATCGCGCTCGTTCCGCATTACCCGGAGCCGTACGCGGAATCGCTTGTATCGGCGATTGCCCGACATTACCGCATCAATCCCGGCTCGGTAATATGCGGCAACGGCAGCACGGAACTGATCTACCTGCTGCCGAAGGTGCTGAAGCCGAAAAGGGTGCTTGTGACCTCGCCGGCATTCTCGGAATACGAAAGAGCATGCAGCATGAACAGCGGGGCCTCGGTGGTGCGGTATGCGCTGAGACGGGAGGATAATTTTGCCGTCGACCCGGAGGCATTCATCAATGCCATGGCCGGAAGGTATTCCGGAAAGAGGGGGCCGAAGTGCGAACTCGTATTTCTCTGCAACCCCCATAATCCGACGGGCAGGCTGGTGAAGAAGCGTGCTATCCTGAAGATAGCGGATGCCGCGCGAAAACTTCGGTGTTACTTTGTGGTCGATGAAGCTTTTATCGATTTCTGTGCCGACGAGTCGGTCATTAGTTCCGTAGCCAAAAACCCGTACCTCGTCGTGTTGAGATCGATGACAAAGTTCTACGCGCTCGCGGGGCTCAGGCTCGGTTTCGGCGTTTTCCCGGCAAAGCTGGCAGAGCGGCTGAAACAGTGCAAGGAACCGTGGTCCGTGAACAATCTCGCGCTTGCGGCGGGGAAAGTGCTGCTTTCCGATTTAGCGTATCGCGAGGCTTCGCTCGCGCTGATCGCGCGTGAGAAACGGTTCCTGGAAAGATGCTTCAAAGGTTTGGGCATCGCCTATTGGCCGTCGGATGCCAACTACTATCTGCTCCACCTCAGGAATGCCGGTTCAGTAATAGGAGAGCTGGATAGGAAGGGAATTCTCGTGCGGGATTGTTCGAACTTCGAAGGCCTGGGCAGGGGCTACGTCAGAATCGCCGTACGTTCCCGGCAGGAGAACGCACGTTTGATGGAGGAGGTTGCGCAACTATGCCGGGCATCGTGATCGCCGGGACGCACAGCGGCTGCGGTAAAACAACGGTCACCCTCGGCATCCTCGCGGCCTTGAGAAAAAAAGGTCTCACGGTGCAGCCGTTCAAGGCCGGCCCCGATTTCATCGATGCCGGGCTTCACCGGTTTGTCGTGGACAGGCCGTCCCGGAACCTCGACCAGTGGATGTGCGGCCGGGATTACGTGGTTGAGACGTTCACCCGGCACAGCGCGGATGCCGACATCGCGGTGGTTGAAGGCGTCATGGGCATGTACGACGGCGATCTCAGTACAGCGAGTCTGGCTCGTCTTCTTCACGCTCCGCTCATTCTTGTGGTTGACGCATACGGCATGTCTGAGAGCGCGGGAGCGCTCGTGAAAGGGTTCAGAGAATTCGGAATTTGGAATTCGGAATGCGGAATGAACGGCGAAGAGGCGGCGCATGGCGTTCGGTTTGCCGGTGTGATCTTCAATCGTGTTGCTTCGGAAAATCATTTCAGCAGGCTGAAGGCAAGTGTCCATGATGTGCCTGTTCTGGGGTATCTTCCGAGAGACCTGAACTTCGAGATCCCACACCGTCATCTCGGACTTATTATTGCCGAGGAGACCTCCCTTACGGGGGAGAACCTCGACAGGCTTGCGGAAACGGTCCTTAAGCATATCGATCTCGACCTGCTCCTTCGGAATGCCGGGGTGGTAAATCTGAATACCGATCGTTCCAGAACGCTGAAGAGGGAACAGAAAGCTCGCGGTAATAGGCGGTTCAGACTCGCCGTTGCCTATGACAGGGCTTTTAATTTTTATTATGAGGACAACCTGGACCTGCTTTGCGACGTCGGCGCGGAGATCATCCGGTTCAGCCCTCTCGCTGATCCGGCGATCCCCGATGATGTTGATGCTGTTTATATCGGCGGCGGATATCCCGAGCTCCATGCTGATCAGCTTTCCCGTAATACCTCAATGCTTGAGTCAATCGGCAAATGGGCAAATGCGGGGAAACCTCTCTATGCGGAATGCGGAGGGCTTATGTATCTTTCGAAAGGCATCCGTGATTTTGACAATAGGTTCTTCGCCATGGCAGGCGTGTTCCCCTTTGAGACGCAGATGATGAAAAAACCGCGACTGGGCTACCGTGAAATAGTCTTAAACGAGGACTGTATCCTGGGGAGCAAAGACGCCAGGTGCCGGGGGCACGAATTTCACTATTCGGAGATCAGTGATTCCGGGGGCCGGGGGAATGTTTATTCAACAACCGACTCGAAAGGACAGCCAATGAGTGCTCAGGGATTTCGTTATAAGAACACCTTGGCGAGCTACATCCATGTCCATTTCGGCAGCAACAGGCACATCGCGC
>JAJYKN010000390.1 GCA_021788515.1 Nitrospirota bacterium
AGCTCGAACCCTGAACTGGTAAAAGACGCGGTCCCCAGGATACGGCAGATCATGGAAACCGCGACCGACATCGATGTGAAAATGAACGCCAAGGTGGCGCTCGGAAGACTGGGCGATCCTTCGGCGCTGTAATGAAGACAAGAACGAAACGGCGAATCGGAGCACCGGGGAATCGGCGAAGATCAGCAGTATTTGCTTCTCTCCGATTCTCCCCCTCTCCGATTCACCGTTTCAGATTATTGCGAGGTTTGATTTGGAAGATCAACAACTGAAAGCGGCAATAGAATCACTCCTCTTCGTTTCAGGGAACCCCCTGTCCGTGGACAGGCTCAAGGGCATCTTTGAAGAGGTGGCGCAGGAACGGATTGAGGCGCAGCTCCAGGCGCTCAAACAGGAATATGACGGGCGGAACGCGGGCATTCTGCTGGCGGAAGTGGCCGGCGGCTGCCAGTTTGCGACTCGTCCGGAGAACGCTGTCTGGATACGGAAGTTCAAGGCCGTCAAAGTCTCGTCGAAATTATCGAGGCCTGCGCTCGAGACGCTGGCCATCGTGGCGTACAAGCAGCCGATCACCCGCACCGAGGTGGAAACCCTGCGCGGCGTGAATATCGGCGGCATCATGCGCAACCTCATGGAGCGCCGGCTCGTCAAGATTGTGGGCAAAAAAGACGTGCCGGGCAAGCCCATGATGTACGGCACGACCACCGAGTTTCTCCAGTACTTCGGTTTGAAGGACCTTTCGGCCCTGCCGACGCTCAAGGAGTTCCAGGAGCTCGAAGCGGGCGAAGAGGTCATGGAAGAAGTCCCTGTTGTCGAAGAAACGGACGATACGCTCGACGAGGAACTGTCCTCGGAGGGCACCGTGCCCGTTGAAGCAACCGGCACGGCCGAAGCCTCGGCAGCCGGGGTAAAGGACCACGCGTCGGAATCGGCTGCAATCGGATCGGAACCGGCAACTGCGGGTGGTGCGACCGAGGAGAACGTTGCGGGATGATTGAAATCCAGGATGCCCTGCGTAAGAAAGAGATCTGGGCCATCGGCGGCGGCAAGGGCGGAATCGGGAAAAGCCTGATCACCGGCAATATCGGCATCCACCTTGCGCGCTTGAAGAAAAAGGTCCTGCTCGTGGACGCGGACCTGGGCGGCGCGAATCTCCATACCACGCTCGGCATCGGCGTCCCGGAAATGACGCTTTCGGATTTTTTGAACCGGCGCGCGGAAAACATCCAGGACGTGATCATCAGGACCAGCATTCCGAACTTAAGCCTCATCAGCGGTGCGCAGGACTTCCTCGATGCGGCCAATCCCAACTTCGCCCAAAAGACCCGGCTCCTCCGACACCTCGAAACCCTGGACGCGGACTACATCCTGCTCGACCTCGGCGCGGGCACGTCGTTCAACATCCTCGACTTTTTTCTCTTCTCGGACCACGGCATCCTCGTGGTATTGCCCGAACCAACGGCCATAGAAAACGCCTACCGGTTCATCAAGAGCGCTTTTTACCGCAGGTTCAAGAAGGTCGTGGCAAGCCAGAACATCAAGGACTTGATCGACGCGGCCATGGACCAGAAGAACACCATGGGCATCCGCACGCCCTATGACCTCATCGAGCGGGTAAAACAGATGGAGCGGGAGGTAGGCGAGGTCCTCGAACTGGAGGTGCTCAAGTTCAGGCCCAAACTGATCGTGAACCAGGTGCGAACCAAGAACGACATCCAGATCGGGTTCTCGATGAAGAGCGCCTGCCAGAAATATTTCGGGATCAACGTGGAGTACCTGGGCTACGTGGAATACGACGACTGCGTCTGGCAGTCGATCCGAAGCAAGCGGCCGTTGGCCATAGAATACCCCTACTCGCGTCCGTCCCGGTGCATCGAACGCATCGTCCACAACCTGCTGCGGAAAGAGCAGCTCACGGCCAGCATGCTGTATTAGCAATTGCAAGCTTTCAGGCTGTCCAGCTTTCCGGTTCGTCCGGTTTGAAGAGAGAGCGCCACCATGATGAAAAAAATAGAAGACCTGAATTATTACGAATTACTGGAAATCAGTCCGACAGCGAGTTCGCAGGAGATCCACCGGGCCTATGAACGGATCCGGAGGGTGTATGAACCGAACTCCGTCGCACTCTACTCGCTGTTCAGCTCCGAAGAGACCGCAGCCATCCACCAGCGAATCGAGGACGCCTACCGCACCCTCGTATACGAAGACAACAGGAAAAGATATGATGCGGTGTTGAGGCTGCAAAACGACCTTCAGGAACCGTTGCCTGCTCCGCCGGACTACGACCGCAGGCAAGACCAGCCGGTTCCCTCCCTGCCTTTGGACAATCGCTCCTTGGATAAAAGTGAAGTGGAAGCCCATCCGTCTCCTGTTGAAGAGCCTCAGAAGACCCGGGAAGAAGCCGCACCGGTGTCGCAATTCATCGCGGAATTTTCAGGCGCGGCCATCAAGATGCTGCGGGAGCAGCGTGGCTTAAGCTTGCGGAATGTCGCTGACATATCCAAGGTGGGTATTCGCTATCTTGAATTGATCGAGGAGGAAAATTTTCAGAAACTTCCGGTACGTGCCTATACGCGGGGCTTTCTCCAGCTGTATGCAAAGGTCCTGGGCTGCGACCCGCAGCGGGTTTGCGATGACTACTTGAAGCGTTTCGACGCTGCGCGGGGACCGAAGACGAAATAACGACAACATAACTAAGACCATACGGGGTCCCGAATCCGGAAATCAGCAATGAAAGGGATCTTTTCTTCTGTCTTCTGTCTTCTGTCTTCTGTCTTCTGTCTCCTAA